>DASSGK010000318.1:0-16845 GCA_035693505.1 Vicinamibacterales bacterium | reverse complement strand
CGCGCTGGCCGTGACCGTCGAGGCGCCGTCCGGCTGGACGATCGTCACCGGTCTCGACGAAGTGCGGCCGGGCGTGTTCACCGCACCGGACTACGACACGCTCGTGGATGCGCCGATCGAGGTGAGCCCGAATCTGGAGATCCTCACGTTCGAGCACGACAAGGCGACCTATCAGATCGTGATCCACGCGCGGCACAACTACGACACCGCTCGCCTGCGGGAGGACGTGCGGAAAATCGTCGCGGAGGAAGCACGACTGATGGGCGGCGCGCCGTACAAGCGCTACGTCTTCTTCTTTCACGGGACCAACGGCGGCAGCGGCGGCCTCGAGCATCTCAACTCGACCTCCATCAGCTTCGGCCGGTACTCACAGGACAACGTTGACGCCTATCACCGGTTCCAGTTCGTGATCGCGCACGAGTTCTTTCATCTCTGGAACGTGAAGCGGATCCGGCCCGAGATTCTCGGACCGTTCGATTATTCGCGACCCCAGCACACGCGCAATCTGTACGTGTCGGAAGGGATGACCAGCTACTACGCAGCGCTCGCGCTCGTCCGTTCGGGCGTGTGGGATCGGCAGACCTTCTACAACGACCTGGCCACCAACATCCAGGAACTGCAGACGCAGCCGGGACACCTGGTCACCTCCGCGGAGATGTCGAGCTGGCTGACGTGGAATCGCCCGGACGACTCGTCGAACGTCACGATCTCGTACTACACCAAGGGACAGATTCTCGGGACGCTGCTCGATCTCGAGGTTCGGGGGCGCACCGCCAATCGCAAGTCGATGGACGATGTGTTCCGGCAGCTGCTGGCGGAGCATGGGCTGCCGAAGCCGGGATTCGCCGAGGACGGTGGATTTCGCGCCGCCGTGGAAAAAACCGCCGCCACGGGCGGCGCGTCCGGCGATTTTGGCGACTTCTTTGCCCGCCACGTGTCGGGCCTCGATGAGTTGCCGTACAGCGATATGCTGGGCCGCGCCGGCCTGACCCTCGAGATCACGCGCGCGCCGGCGGTCCGCTCGATCGGCGTGACGACCCGCACCGACGCCGATCGGCTGCTCGTCGACAGTGTGCCGCCGTCGGGTGCGGGTTACGACGCGGGACTGATGCCGGGCGACATCATTCTCGCGCTGGACGAGGAACGGGTGATGCCGGCCACGTTTGCGGCGCGGCTGAACGATCGCCGCTCCGGCACGATCGTGAAGCTGCAGGTGATGCGAGGCGATCGACTCCTGACCGTGCCGGTGACGCTGCAGGAGGATCGCAAGCCCACGTACAAAGTCGTCGAGGATCCGAACGCGACCGCCGCCGCTCGCGCGCTCCGCGACAGCTGGCTGCGGCCTGCCCAGTAAGAGAAAGGAAGAAGGTGCGATCATGAAGAACAGATGCTTCGCGTGCGCCGCGATCGTAGCGTTCCTGGTCGTGACTCCGTTCGCCGCCGATGGGCCGAAGCCGAAGCGCGTGAACCGGGCCATCGAGCTGCTCGAACAGGGACAGCCGATCTACTACACCGGCTCGCACGAGGGAACCGATGGCAGCTTCGAGCAAGGCGTCAAGGATGCCCAGACGTGGGCCGACTACATCAGCTACGACATGGAGCACGCGCCCTTCGACGTCAAAGGGCTCGCCGATTACATGCGCGGTCTCGCGAAGGGCGGTCCGACAAAGAGCGGGCACCGGACACCGGCTGTGATCGTCAACGTGCCGGTCAACGGTACTGACGAAGCGTCCGTCCGCGCGAACGCGTGGATGTTTCAGCAGGTGCTCGCCACCGGCGTCCACGGCGTACTGCTGTGTCACGCCGACACACCGGGCGCCGTCCGTGCGTTCGTCGAAGCCGTGCGCTTCCCGGCCAATGGCGGCCGCCGCGGCGTGCACGGCAATTCGACGGCGTCGCGCATCTGGGGCATCTCGGCTGACGAGTACGGGGAGAAGGCCGATGCCTGGCCGCTGAATCCGAACGGCGAGCTGCTGCTCGGACTGAAGCTCGAAGACAAGTTCGCCCTCGAGAACGCCGACGCCAACGCGAAGGTGCCGGGTGTCGGCTTCGCCGAATGGGGACCTGGCGACATGGCGTTTTCATTGGGCGTGAAGAACGGCCCTGGTCCGCTGCCGCCGCAGCTGCAGGCCGCGCGCGCGCGCGTGCTCGCCGCAACCAAGGCGAGCAAGATCTTTTTCCTCAACACGGTCAACGCCACCAACGTGGTCGACATGATCAAGGAAGGCGTGATGATCGGGACCGGCTCGCAGGAAGCGGCCGAGATCGGCCGGAAGTACACCAAGCGGACGATGCCCTGGTAGGTCGGTGTAGGTCAGGTAGGTCAGGTAGGTCGGGTTGGTCACGTCGGTTGGTAGGTCGGGTAGGTGGATAGGTCAGGTGAATTAGGTAGGTCGCGTGGGTCGGCAGGTCAAGTCGGGAGCGCGTGGTCGATCGGGAACGGTTGACCGGACCAGGCCTTCGCTGATGTCCACGGCTGCGGCGGTGCGGACCAGAACGGATCGCTCGCCGGCAGACCAAGCGGTAGAAACGCGACCGAGCAGAGGTACAGGCTGCCGGTGGAGATGTAGGTTTCGCCGATTCCCGGCTGGTGGCCGCAGAAGCCGATCTGCAGCCACCCGTCCTTGTCGAATGTGTCCGGTGCGTTCAGCGTCCGGCGAATCACCGCGGTGAGCGCTCCGCGCACCTGCGGGGGCGACACCTCGTCCGGCAGCCGGCGCCGCAGCGCCGACTGCGCCAGCAGATGGAAGGCGCCGCAACGGTATGCGATCGAGCGGCCGATCGGCGGGAAGCTGCCGTCGGCCGCGATGAGCCGCTCCTGAACTCCCGCGTATCGCGCCGATCGACGTTCCACGCGTGTGGCGATGTCCGCCCAGGCCGGTGATTCGCCTTTGCACACGTCGAGGACGTCCACCAGCATCGGGTGGATCACGAAGCTGTTGTAGTAGTCCCAATGGAACTCGGGGCCGTCGCCGTACGCACCGTCGCCCTTGTACCACTGCTCGTGCTCGCGCAGCGCGTAGTCGACGCGCGTCCGATCCCAGTCCGCTCCCAGCGATTTCAGCCCCGCTTCGACCATCGCGGAGAACAGCAGCCAGTTGTTGAAGCCGGGAACGATCGGCCGGGTCGACTCGAGCGCGGCGATCAGGTGGCGCCTTGCCGTGGCGTCGAGGCCGTCGCGCAGTGTCCGAGGGGCGCGAAGGAGGCCTTGCGCGAGGAATGCCGCGTCCACGAGCGGCTGGCGATCGCGCGTGAAGTTCATGAAGTCCGGCGACGCTGGATCGACCGCACTGGTAATCGCGCGCCGCGTGAGATCGGCGTAGCGCGCGCGGAGCTGGCCTTCACTCGTCGCGTCCGCCGGCATCTCGATCCAGGGCGCGAGCCCGGCGACCAGGCGGCCGAGCGCTTCGAGGTGCGTCACCGATCGCCGATCGGCGCCGGCCGCCTGCTCGAGCGGCATGCGCGACTTCAAAGTGCCGTTCGCGAGGTTGGTGAGAACGGGATCGGCGAGCCGCTGCATCAGCGCGATCCACGTGTCTCGATCGCTTGTTGCGGGTTTAACCGCCTGTTCCGGAGTGGCGCCCGCCCAGGCCGACGCGATCCCAGCGGTCTTTAGAAAGTCGCGGCGATTCACCATCCTGCCAATCCCGCCTCTCCTGCCGATCCTGCCGATCCTGCCTTTCCGTCCCTCAGCGCGGCGGGAGGATCGAGGCGACGACCGACGAATACCATTCGCCTTGATTCGCCTTGTAGGCGCCGCGCATCCACACGATGGCCGTCCGGCGATCCTTCCAGTTCGGAATCAGCGGGCGCAGATTGTCGAACGACGAGTTGCGCGTAAATGGCGTAAACGTCCACTTGCCGGCCGCCGACCGTTCACCGCGGAACAACTCGTAATGCCGCTTGTTGTCGGCCGCACTGATGAGCGGTGTTCCCTTCACAGGATCTGCATCGGTGGAGATGTAGAGGACGTCGGGGTTGTTCGGATCGAGCGCGCCGAGACCCGAGTAGTCGTCTTCACCCGCATACAGACGCGTGCCTGCATGCGCGATCTCCTCGGTGTGCCAACCGTTCGGGCCGAGCCGTGCGTAGTGATAGCGCAGATCCATGCCGCCCTGGCCGGGTGGCAGGCCGCGGCCGTCCACTTGCGTCGAGAACAACATGTACGGCTTGTCGCTCGCATCGAGCTCGACGTCCACCATCCACGCAACGCTGTCCGGAGTGCCCTGGTAGACCTTGGTGAAGTCCCAGGTCGCGTTGGTGGCTTCGGTGGTGGTGCTCAGAGCGTTGACCTTCGTTCCGTCGGTCTTGTACATGACGCCGTCACGGACGTACCCGTGATACAGGCTGTTGTCGAAGTTGCGCGGATGATCCTCGGTCGCGATGAAGTGGATCGTCCCCTTCCCGTCGTCCGCGTACTTCAGGTACGGGCTGTAGCCGCCCTTGCCGTGGAGCCAGTGCCCGCCGTAGTGCCACGTGCTTCCCTCGTCGTCCGAATACATGTAGTTGGGATCGTGATGGAAGGCACGGATGAAGTTGTAGATGCGGCCGTTCGGCATGCGGAACAGGTTCGCGTAGGTGCAGTTGTTCCCCTGAACCGGCGCGTCCTCTCCCGGCGTTTCCGCCATCATCGCCGGACCCCACACGAGCGGATTGTGCGGCTCCGAGATCCGGTAATACATCCGGCGCTCTTTCGTGTGCTTGCTGTAGACGGCGAGATAGCGGCCATCCTTGCGAACGAGAAACGCGGGGGCATCGTGATCGTCCTGCTCGAGATGCGGATGGAGGACCACGTTCTCGACCTTGGCGGTCGCCAGGTCGTAGACGGAAATCTCGACGTTGCCCCATCTCGGGTCGGTGACGTTGGCCTGATTGCTGCCGATGGCGCGCACCGATCCGACGATCAGCTTGCCGTCGTTGACGATCACGCGGGGATCCATGAACCACGACCATGCGCCGTTGTCGTTGAGTTGAACCATCGTCGCTCCGACGTAGTTGGTCGGATAGCCGTCCTCCGTCCTGGCCGCAACTACCAGGCAGAAGAACAGGCACGCGGTAAAGAAGCGCGTCATGGCGTGGCTCCAAATGTGTAGACCGTTTTCGATCGATACGCCACACCCGGCTCGAGAATCGCCGGCGGAAAATTCGGATGGTTCGGGGAGTCGGGAAAATGCTGCGTCTCGAGGCAGAAGCCGGTTCGCGGCCCGAACCCGTTGCCGGTGCGACTGAGATTGTTGCCGGTATAGAGCTGCACGCCCGGCTCAGTCGTCGTGACGTCGAGCGTTCGCCCGCTGACCGGTTCGACGACGTACGCGCAGGGCCGCAGAGAGAGCGCACCGCCTTCGATCACGAACGTGTGGTCGTAGCCATGTCCCCGGCGGATTTGCTCGTGATCGGCGTCGATTCGAGCGCCGATCGCCGTGGGTGTCCGAAAGTCGAATGGCGTGGCGGCGACAGGCGCAATCTGGCCGGTGGGAATCTGCGCCGTGTCTGTCGGCACGTAGTGGTCGGCGTGCAGAGTGAGCCGGTGGTCCAGGATGTCGCCGTTGCCGCGACCCGCCAGATTGAAGTAGCTGTGATTGGTCAGGTTGATTGGCGTGGGCCTGTCCGTCGTCGCGGCGTAGTCGAGCACGAGCTCGCTCCGTGCCGTGAGCGTATAGGTCACGCTCGCACTCACGGTGCCTGGATACCCTTCTTCACCATCCGCGCTGACGTAGGTGAACGTCACGCCGCAGGCGTTCTCCCGCTCGAATGGTTCGCCCTTCCAGATGACCCGATCGAATCCTCTTCGGCCGCCGTGCAGGTGGTTCGGGCCGTTATTGACGGTGAGCTGGAACGTCGACCCGTCGATCGTGAATCGCCCTCCGGCGATCCGGTTGCCGTAGCGACCGACGATCGATCCGAAATATCGCGCCCTGGTCAGATAGTCGTTGAAATCGTCGAACCCCAGCACCACATCGTCGATGCGGCCGCCGCGATCCGGCGTGCGGATCGACACGATCGTCGCGCCATAGGACATCGCGCGGACTTCCATGCCGTTGGCGTTCGCGAAGGCGAATACCTCGACGGTGCCGCCCTCTGGTGATGCGCCGAACGGTGCGCGTGTGACGGTCATCACGGCGGGAAGCACGGCATGGCGCAGTCGCAGGCGGACCTAGATCTTGACCAGATCCGCGATCTTGATCGGGCGCTTCTGATCGATGCTGTTCCGGATTGCGATACCGGTCAGGCACGACATCGCCCCGGCGCGGGAATCCGGCAGCTTCATGTACTCCGGCGCATCGGTTTTCTTGAAGATGAGATCGCGCATGCGATCGTCGCCGCCGCCGTGCCCCTCGGTCATCTTCGGCATCGGGATCTTGGTGCGCTTGCCGAAGCTCTTCGTGACGTAGATCTCATGGCTGTCAGCCACGTCCCACGGTTGACGTTCGAAGGACTGGACGTCGAGGCGGCCTTTCTCGCCGTTGAATGCCACGCGGTAGCCTTCATACGGCATGTACGCGTTCAACGCGTAGCTCATGGTCGCGCCGTTCGAATACCTGACGATGGCCTGCATGTTGTCGAAGATGTCGATGTCCTCTCGAAAGACGCAGCCGTCGCGATAATACCCGTCGGCGCTCTCGCACGCGGCGTAGAGATCCATGCGCCGCTTGTCGGTCTTCATGTCGTAGTAGAACCGGCACTCGTTCGTGTGCGAGCAGTTGCGGCAGTTGTCGGCCGGCGGCTGCGCGCGGAACGTTCCGTTCTTGCCGTAAATGCCGAGTCCGCCGTAACCAGACACTTCGACCGGGTCGGCACCGAGCCACCAGTTCATCAGGTCGAAATGATGGCTGGCCTTGTGCACCAGCAGCGATCCGCTGTTCTTGCGGAGCCGATGCCATCGGCGGAAATAGTCGGCGCCGTGAATGACGTCGAGATACCAGCTGAAGTCGACCGACACAACTTTCCCGATTTCGCCCGACAGCAGGATCTCCTTCATCTGCTGGTGCGCCGGTGCGTACCGGTAGTTGAACGTGACGACGATCTTCCGGTTGTTCCGTTTCTCGGCGTCGAGGATGGCCTGGCACTTCGTTTCGTCGGTCGTCAGGGGCTTCTCGGTCATCACGTCGATGCCGCGATCGAGACCCTTGATGATGTACTCGTGGTGGAAGCCGTCCACCGTGGTCACCATCAGGAGGTTCGGTTTCGTCCTCTCGATCATCTCGTCGAAGTTCGTGAACGTCGGCGTGTTGACGCCCATGTATGCCTTCGCCGCGAGCGCGCGCTTCGGGTTCTGATCGCAGAGGCCGACGAACTCGAGCAGATCGGGATAGCGCTGCACGAGATCGCGCCCCCACATGCCGCTGCCGCGATCGCCCGTACCGACGATGGCGTAGCGGCGTTTGGCGGGTTGTGCGAACGCGTCGGCGGGAAGGAGCGAGGCGCCGATCGCGGCCGTGCCGGCGACTTTGACGAACTCGCGCCGCGTGCTCGTCGGAGCGTCAGACATGCGTATCTCCTGGTCCGCCTGATGCGACGTGCGAAGGCGACCTCGGCGCGGATCGTAGCACAGCGTCGTGCGCACAAACGTGAGTGCGCGGGTGGCTAAACAAGTAGAGTATGGACGCGCGCGACGCGATCGCGCGCCGGCAACTTGTCAGACAACTTTTCCGGCGCAGGCCGGCGAGGACACACTCTGAAGTATCCGCGCATTGCATCGTTGAAGACCGCCGCCGCTCTGCGCGCGCATCTCGAGCGCAGCGGGATTCCGCTGGCGTTCGACGACCATCTGACCGCGGCGCCGGCGTCGCCGCTCGCGCAGCCGATCGAGGTGGACGCGGTTCGCGTCGGCAATCGGTTCTGTATCCTGCCGATGGAAGGCTGGGACGGGACGCGCGAGGGGACGCCCAGCGATCTGACGATCCGGCGCTGGCGGAATTTCGGGATCAGCGGCGCGAAGCTGATTTGGGGCGGTGAAGCAGTCGCGGTACGCCGTGACGGCCGCGCGAATCCGCATCAGCTGATGCTGTCCGCGCAGTCGGCCGGCGCCATTGAAGCTCTGCGCGAGGAGCTCGTCAATGCGCATCGCGAGCGCTTCGGATCCAACGCGGACAGCGATCTGTATGTCGGCTTGCAGTTGACGCACTCGGGCCGCTACGCGAGACCGGACGTGTACGATCGTCCGTCGCCGATCGCGGCGTGCACCAATCCGATTCTGGATCGACGCTTCCCGGGTCACGTTCGTGTGTTCGAAGACGCGGAGCTCGACGCGCTGATCGACGATTTCGTCGCCGCCGCCCGTCTGGCGCGCGACGCCGGATTCCGCTTCGTCGACCTGAAGGCATGCCACGGCTATCTCGGTCACGAGCTGCTCGGCGCTCGAACCCGCGCCGGCGCTTACGGCGGTTCGCTCGAAGGACGTACGCGCTTCATGCGCCGTCTCGTGGAGGCGGTACGGTCGGAGGTCAGCGGCCTCGAGCTCGTGGTTCGCCTCTCCGTGTTCGACACCGTGCCGTATCGCAAACGCAGCCCGGATCAGATCGGGGAGCCGGAGTCTGCGGACGGCGGACCTCTTCCGGGTTTCGGTGTCGTGTCGCGGGACGAGGATCTCGACCAGGCGCTGGACGAGGCGCGCGGCGTCCTGCGGATGCTCGAGCAGCTCGGCGTCCGGTGGATCTGCGTCACCGCGGGCAGCCCGTACTACAACCCGCACGTGCAGCGGCCGGCGCTGTTTCCGCCGCTCGACGGCTACGAGCCGCCGGAGGATCCGCTGCGCGGCGTGTGGCGCCAGATCGAGGCGACCGCGATCCTCAAGCGCGATTTTCCGCGGATGATTTTCGTCGGCTCCGCGTACAGCTATCTGCAGGAATGGCTTCCGCACGTGGCGCAGCACAACGTGCGCGAGGGACTCTGCGACTTCGTGGGTCTCGGGCGGATTGCGCTGTCCTATCCCGATCTGCCCGTTGATGTGCTGCGAGGAACGCCGCTCAGGCGCGGATCCTTGTGCCGCACGTTCAGCGACTGCACCACGGGACCGCGCATGGGGCTCGTCTCGGGCTGCTATCCGCTCGATCCGTTCTACGCGGAGCGGCCGGAGGCGATACGGATCCGTGACGTTCGCACGCACACAAGGAGCGCGAGCCTTTCAGGCGAGCGATAGAGAGATTCACCGGGAGCGCGAGCCTTTCAGGCGAGCGATAAGGAGATGCTATGAAAACGATCGCGGCGGTGGTTCTGGGTATGAGCATCGGCGCGGCGGCGATGCTCTATGCGCAGCCGGCAAAGGTCAAAGGCGGCTTCATCGTGCAGCACGATGCGGATATCGCCAAAAACGAGCCTGGCACGCACGACGGCGGCGGCCAGACGATTGGATACTCGTTCTTCGACAAGACGCCGGGGATGAAGTTCGTCTTCCGCAAGCGCGCGCTTCATCCGGGCGCCGGCGTCGGACATCACGAGCAGCACGAGGACGAGGTGTACTACGTACTGAGCGGCAAGGGCGTGATGACGGTAGACGGCACCCCCGTTGACATGACACCAGGGACCGCGGTGCTCACGCGTCCCGGCAGCACGCACTCGCTCAAACAGATGGGCCCTGACGACCTGGTCGTCTTGATCTCATACGAGATTAAATAGGCAGACACAGGGGTCGGGTTCCGAGTGCCTGGTTCAGGGGCCAGGGTGCGGGGTCGCGGTGGTGCCGAACCAAGAGCCCGGCACCAGGAACCCGGCACCCGACACGTCGCTACTTCGGTGCGAATTCCGGCTGCACGTTGAAGACGCCGTACTTGCGGTCTTCGCGCTCGCGGTTGGCGGCCATCATCCACAGGAAATTGATTGAGCCGCCCGGTGCGGCGACGTTCGGGTGATAGCCCTGCGGCATCAGGACGACGTCGCCTTCTCGCACGATCGTCGCGATCTCCGGATCGGTCTTGTCGGTGTAGACCAGCTGCAGCCCAAAACTTGGCGCCGGCATGTCGATGTAGAGGTAGGCTTCCTCGAGCATCGCGGCGTGCTCGTGCGGCGGCCACGACGTCCAGTTGCCCGGGGCGCTGAACGTGACGCCCGCCATGATGCGGCCCGCATCGACGTTCTTGCCGATGAGAATGTTCACTTCGCGCTGATTCGTCTCTTTGCCGGCGTTGAATCGAAGCTCGGGATTCTTCTGCACATCGGCGAGCCGGACGAACTGCAGCGGGTATTGCCGTTCGACAGGCGCGGCGATCTCGGCCAGATCGCAGCCGCCGGCGCCTGCCGTCACCTCGATCGATCCATCCCGAGGCACGTACAACGAGTCGAGCCGCCCGAGCGTGAACGACTCGCCGCCGGCGCGCACCGTTGCGGAGCCCTTGAGGCAGACGAGACCGGTTTCTCGCTCGCCGGTCTCGAACCGGATCGGCGCATCGCCCGCGTCGAGCACGATGCGGCCGTAATACAGATAGCGTGAAGCGGCGCCCGGCTCGACGGCCAGCGTTCGGCCTTTGTGCCCCGCCGTGTTTCGAACGATGCAGGTGTCTTTGGCAATCTGCTGAAGCGACATGGTGAAGGAATTCTACAACCACCCAACCCGACGTCGCTGCACTCCCAGATTGGTTTGACCACATCGGCGCGCTGGGATTCCGATGCAAAGGCCGATACGATGCGCATCCAATGTCCCTGTCGTGGCTCGACTGGCTCCTGATGCTTGTCTACTTCGCGTTCGTGCTGGGCGTCGGCGTGGCGCTCAAGAAACGCACGACGACGAGCACGGCGTTCTTCCAGGCGGGCCGCGCGATTCCTGCGTGGGTGTGCGGGCTGGCGTTCATCTCGGCCAACCTCGGCGCACAGGAAATCATCGGGATGGCCGCGTCGGGCGCGAAGTACGGCATTTCCACGAGCCACTTCTACTGGGTCGGCGCGATCCCGGCGATGGTCTTTCTGGGCGTGTTCATGATGCCGTTCTACTACGGCTCGCGCGCGCGATCGGTCCCGGAATACCTGCGGCTGCGCTACGACGAGAAGACGCGCGGCTTCAACGCGATCTCCTTCGCGCTGATGACCGTGTTCTCGTCCGGCATCTCGATGTACGCGATGGCGAAGCTGCTGCAGATCCTCCACATCTTCGACGCGCCGTTCGCCGCCCTCGGCCTGGGGCCGCAGTACATCTTTCACGTCTGTGTGGTGTCTTCTGCCATCGTGGTGCTGATCTATGTGCTGCTCGGCGGCCTGTCGAGCGCGATCTACAACGAGGTCCTTCAGTTCTTCCTCATCGTCTCCGGGTTCGTGCCGCTCGTGTATCTCGGGCTGCGTGACGCCGGCGGCTGGTCCGGCATCGTGGCGTCGGTGCCGTCCGCGCTGACGCATGCGTGGCGCGGGTTCGGCAGCGCCTCCACGAGCCCGATGGGCGTTGACGCGCTCGGAGTCGCGATGGGGCTCGGGTTCGTGCTGTCGTTCGGCTACTGGTGCACCGATTTCCTGGTGGTGCAGCGCGCGATGGCGGCCGACTCGATGACCGCCGCGCGGCGCACGCCGCTGATCGCCGCCTTTCCCAAGATGTTCTTTCCGTTTCTCGTGGTGATGCCCGGACTGATCGCGCTCTCCGTGCACGGCGGCGTGATCCCGGTGAAGCTGCACGAGGCGACCGGCGCGGTTGTGCTCGACGCGCTCGGCAAACCGCAGCTCGACTACGACCTGACCGTGCCGACGCTGCTGCTGCGGTACTTTCCGGCCGGGATGCTTGGCCTCGGGCTCACGGCGTTGCTGGCCAGTTTCATGTCGGGGATGGCCGGCAACGTGACGGCGTTCAACACCGTGTGGACCTACGACATCTACCAGGCGTACCTCCGTCCCCAGGCGAGCGATGCGCACTACCTGTGGATCGGCCGGATGGCCACGGTGTTCGGGATCGCGGCCTCGGTGCTGACGGCGTACGTGGCCGCGCAGTTCAACAACATCATGGACGTCCTGCAATTGGTCTTCGCGTTCGTCAACGCGCCGCTGCTTGCGACGTTTCTGCTCGGCATGTTCTGGAAACGGGCGACCGGTCACGGCGCATTCTCCGGGCTGGTCGCCGGCACAGCAGCCGCAGCCTTACACCACGGGTTGACGATTCCCGCGGGTGCCGTCGCGGGAGTGAAAGGCGGCTGGCTCGCGATGCTGTCCACTTATCCGAGCGAGATGGCGCAGAACTTCTGGACCGCGATCGATGCGTTCCTGGTGTGTTTGATCGTCACCGTTGCGGTGAGCCTGATAACGAAACCTCGGCCCGACGCCGAACTCGCCGGCCTGGTGTACTCTCTCACCGACCGGCCACGTGACGCAGGCCTTCCGTGGTACCAGCGGCCGGCGATTCTCGGCGTCATCGTGCTCGCCGCGACCGGCCTTCTCAACCTGGTGTTCTTCTAATGGGGCTCGATGTCCGCCTGCCCGTCGGCGTGATGTTCGCGATCATGGGGGCGCTGCTCGTCGGCTACGGTCTCTTCGGCGACCAGACGATCTACGCGCGATCGCTCGGCATCAACGTCAACCTGTGGTGGGGTGGTGTGCTCCTCGCTACCGGTCTGATTTTTCTGGCGCTCGCCGCGCGCGGCCGGGCGGAGAATCCTTGAAGACCTCATCCGGCATCCAGGTTACCGCCACCGCCTTCGCCGCGCTGTTCGCCATCGTCGGTCTCGCGCTGTACGGCCTGCCGCTGTACTACGACTTCATGGTTCGCGAGCTCGGCTGGTCGCGGACGATGGTGACCTCGGGCAACGCGATCAGCAAGCTGGTGGTCGGCCCGCTCTTCGGTTTCGCCGCCGGTTGGATCGTCGATCGCTTCGGCCCTCGTCGATTGATGATGGCGGGCATTCTCATGGCCGGCGGCGCGCTGATCGGCCTCGGCGCCACGTCGCTCGCCGGCGCCTTCTACTTTTTCTATTTCTTCAACGCGCTGGGGTACGTCTGCGGAGGCCCGCTGCCATGCCAGGTGCTCGTGTCGCGATGGTTCGACAAGACCCGCGGCAAGGTGATGGGGATCGCGTACCTGGGCATCGGCGTCGGGGGCGCGATTGTCCCGCTGCTGGCCGCATGGATGACCGCGCACGTCGGCTGGCGGATGTCGCTGCAGCTGCTGGGCGGGCTCGTCGTGCTCATCGCGCTCCCGCTCGCGTATTTCGTGCGGGAGAGTCCTGACGAAGACGATCGGCTGAAGCCTTCGCGATCCGAGAGTCACGCTCGGCTAAAGCCTTCGCGCTACGAAGACGCAAATCCTTCGCGCTACGAAGACGCAAAGCCTTCGCGCGACGAAGATGCAAAGCCTTCGCGCTACGAAGACGCAAAGCCTTCGCGCGACCAAGCCGCAAAGCCTTCGCGCTACGAAGACGCAAAGCCTTCGCGCTACGAAGACGCAAAGCCTTCGCGCTACGAAGACGCAAAGCCTTCGCGCTACGAAGATGCAAAGCCTTCGCGCTACGAAGATGCAAAGCCTTCGCGCGACGACGACGATGCCGGTCGGCTCACGCCTTTGCGCCTCGATGACAACGGCGCCTCTCGGGCCACCGTAGCGCGAAGGCTTCAGCCGAGCGCCTCGATCCCGGAGATCCTCCGCACTCCTGCCTTCTACCTCCTGGCGATCGGCAGCATGTGCTCGATCGCGGCCGTCGGCGGCACGAATCAGCACCTGAAACTGTTCCTGAGCCTCGACCGCGGGTACTCGCAGGCGGACGCGGCCGGGATCATTTCCCTCGTCCTGACCATCAGCATCGTCGGACGTTTGCTCATGGGATGGCTTGCGGATCGCATGCCGCGAAAGCACGTCATGCTGCTGATCTACGTGCTCGTCGCGGCTGCGATTCCGCTGCTGATGGTCCGCGCGGCGCCAGGCGCTGCACCGATGTATGCGTTCGCCGCGGTCTTCGGGCTCGGACTTGGCGGCGAGTATCTGATCATCCCGCTGATGGCAGGAGAGCTCTTCGGCATCGGCGTGCTCGGGCGCGTGATGGGCATTGTGTTGACCGCGGACGGAGTCGCCGAAGCAACGGCGCCGATGCTCGTCGGCTACATGCGCGACCGCACCGGCAGTTACAACACTGGATTCTTTGTGCTGGTGACGATTGCCCTGGTGGGCGCCGCCGCCATCGCGTTGCTTCCGCGCGCCACGCGCGTCAGGGAAGCCCCAAGCGTTCTATGAAAATCACCGACGCAAAAGTCATCGTCTGCAGCCCCGGCCGGAACTTCGTCACGCTCAAGCTGGTGACCGAGGATGGCGTGCACGGCCTGGGCGACGCGACGCTCAACGGCCGCGAGCTCGCCGTTGCGAGCTACCTCTCCGATCATGTCCTGCCGCTGCTCATCGGGCGCGACGCGCGCCGCATCGAGGACATGTGGCAGTACCTCTACAAGGGGGCGTACTGGCGGCGCGGTCCAGTGACGATGGCCGCGATCGCCGCCGTCGATACGGCACTGTGGGACATTCTCGGCAAGACCACGAATACGCCCGTGTACCAGCTGCTCGGCGGCGCGTCGCGCGATTCGGTGATGGTCTACGGCCATGCCAACGGCTCCACTGAAGACGACACCGTGAAGGCGGTGCAGGAATACATCGGCATGGGCTACAAGGCCGTGCGCGCCCAGTGCGCGATTCCTGGCGTCGTCCACGCCTACGGCGTCGGCCGCGGCACCCTCTACTACGAGCCGGCGCAGAAGGGGATGCCGCTGGAGAGCGTGTGGAGCACCGAGCGTTATCTCGACTTCGTGCCGCCGCTCTTCGATCGTCTTCGTCGTGAGGTCGGCTTCGACGTGCATCTGCTGCACGACGTCCATCACCGGCTGACGCCGATCGAAGCCGCGCATCTGGGAAAGAGACTCGAGCCGTACCGCCTCTTCTGGCTCGAGGATCCGGTTCCCGCGGAGAATCAGGCGGCGTTCCGGACGATCCGCCATCACACGACGACACCGATTGCCGTCGGCGAAGTGTTCAACACCATCTACGATGCCGCACAGCTGATCGAGGAAGAGCTGATCGACTACATCCGCATGACCGTGATCCACGCAGGCGGGATCAGTCACCTCCGCAAGGTCGCCGCGCTCGCCGAACTGCACCACGTGCGCACGGGCTGCCACGGCGCGACGGAT
Source organism: Vicinamibacterales bacterium (assembly GCA_035693505.1). GTDB lineage: Bacteria > Acidobacteriota > Vicinamibacteria > Vicinamibacterales > CAVVIG01 > CAVQFC01. Next base: position 1,773 of record DASSGK010000318.1, on the reverse strand, counting down.
CTCGGTCCAGTGTCGCTGGCGGCGGCGCTGCACTTCGATCTGAGCGTGCACAATTTCGGCGTGCAGGAGTACATGCGCCACACGCCGGAAACCGACACCGTGTTCCCGCACGCGTACACGTTCGAGGACGGAGCGATGCATCCCGGCGACGCGCCCGGTCTCGGCATTGACATCGACGAGGCTCTGGCCGCACGCTACCCGTACGAACCGGCTTACCTTCCCGTCAACCGCAAACTGGATGGAACGGTGCACTCATGGTGACTCGACGAACATTCCTGACCGCTGTAGGGTCCGCGTACGTGGCGTCGGCCTTCGCTCGCGAGGCGGCGGCCGCGTCGATGAAACTCGGATACGCCGCGATCACCTGGGGCGCCGACATCGACAAGGCGATGGCCGACATCTCGGCGGTGGGATTCAAGGCGATTCAGCTGCGCGGCGAGGCCTTCGCCCAGTACGGCGATCGCCCGAAGGATCTCGTGGCGCAGCTCGAGAAGAACAAGCTCACCTTTGCGGTGCTCTCGAGCGGGAACCTGTCGATCGATCCGGCGAAGGAGCAGGAGATGCTGTCGCTGCACGTGCAGCACGCCAAATTCGTGCGCGCTGCCGGCGGCAAGTGCCTGCAGATCATCGACGAGCGGCCGAAAGGCCGAGAGGTCGTGGCCGAGGACTACAAGCGCCTCGGGCGTCTGTTGACCGAGCTCGGCAAACGCACCGCCGACCTCGGCGTGCCGATGGTGTATCACCCCCACATGAACAGCACGGGCGAGAAGCCCCAGGAACTGCGCGCCATCGTTGACGCCTCGGATAAGCGGTACGTCCGCATGCTGTTCGACGTCGCGCATTACCAGCAGGGCGGCGGCGATCCGGCCGCGGCGATCCGCGAGTACCGCGAGTGGATCGACGTGGTTCACTTGAAGGACGTGAGAGCGGCGACCGGCAATTCGACGTACGAGTTCGTCGAACTCGGGCGCGGCCGCGTGAATCTCCCGGCCGTGTTCGCCGCCTTGCGCGAGATTGCGTTCGACAAGTGGGGGATCGTCGAGCTCGATCGCGTCCCCGATCCCGGTCGCACGCCGAAGGAATCGGCGGAGATGAACAAGCGCTATCTGATCGACAAGGCGGGGCAGACGCTTTAGGACGCAACGCTGATCGAACACGAAGGACACCAAGGACACAAAGGAGAGTACTATTCTTGTCTTCGTGTCCTTCGTGTCCTTTGTGTTGATCGGCGCCGCTAAATGGAATGTGAAAAGCAATAGCCTCGCGTTTTACACGATCCGCGCCGGCTCCAGCTTCGGCGTGAGGATCTGCACGACGGCCAGGGCGACGAGGTACGCGCCGCCGGCGATCATCAACACGGTCGTGTAGCTCCCGGTCACCTGCAACACGTAGCCTGTGACCTTTGCGATCAGCATCCCTCCAACGGCGCCCGCGAAGCCGCCCAGGCCGACCACCGAGCCGACGGCCTGCCGCGGGAACATGTCGGACGCGAACGTGAACAGATTCGCGGACCATCCCTGATGCGCAGCAGTCGCAAGACTGATCAGCGCAACCGCTCCCCACATGCTTTGCACATTCGCGGCAAACACAATGGGGACGACAGCGAGCGCGCAAGCGAGCATCGCCGTCTTTCGCGCGGCGTTCACGCTCCATCCCCGTCGAATCAGCGTGGAGGACAACCAGCCGCCGCCGACGCTGCCGACGTCAGCGATCACGTAGATGACGATGATCGGCGGTCCGAGCTCCAGCAGCGACAGACCGTAGTTGCGGCTG
>DASSGK010000317.1:0-4617 GCA_035693505.1 Vicinamibacterales bacterium | reverse complement strand
CGCCGTCAGCTCGTCGAAAAATTCGCGAGCCTGCGTGCGCTTCACGTCGAATCGTTCCGCGAAGTGCGAAAACAATTCGGATTTACCCATGCGACGGGCGTCGGTGGTCATCGCGTTCCCCTCACTCGCTCGCGCTGTCTTGTTCAACCGTCGATCGCCGCGCGCGCAGCACCAACCGCGGTTTTCCTTGGAAAAACGTCACATCCTAGCCCGCGCCTCTCGCGGGTGTCAATTGAACGCGGGCCCCAAATCCGCGATTTTCCTCACAGAATGCTAGAATTTTGAGACATGTCAAGCTCGACGCTCGAGACGTTCCCGAACCCGCGAGGCGAGCGGGACTACGAAATCCATATCCAGTGTCCTGAATTCACATCGGTCTGCCCGATGACCGGCTTGCCCGATTTCGGTGAGATCCGCATCACGTACGTGCCCGAATCGCGATGCGTCGAGTTGAAGTCGTTGAAGTACTACCTCGTGGAGTTCCGCAACAAGGGCATCTTCTACGAACAGGTCACCAATCAGATCCTCGACGATCTCGTCGAAGCGCTTCAGCCTCGCCGCATGACCGTGGTAGGCGACTTCTCTGTGCGCGGCGGCATCAAGACGACCGTCAAGGCCGAGTACACGGCCCGGCCGAAACGGGTCGAGGAGCCAGGCCTGCGCGCATAACCGGGCCTGGTTCCCTGCGCATGGCGGACGAACCGCTGCGAATCCCCATCGAACGTGAGCTCGATCTGCACGCGTTCTCCCCGCGCGACATCGCATCCGTCGTTGATGAATTCGTGACCGCAGCAGCGGCTGCCGGCCTGCAGGAAGTGCGCTTGATCCACGGACGCGGCACCGGCGTCCAGCGCGGCATCGTCCAGGCGGCCCTTGAACGCCACGCGAACGTCGTCGAATTCTGGGATGACCACCAGTCCCATCTCGGCGCGACGATCGCGCGCCTGTCCTCGGACTCCTGACGCGACTCCGCATTTCGATTCCGATGCGGCGGACGTGAAGGTCCGCACGACTGGCCCTGCTGCGTTTCGACTCCGAAGTAGTGCAGGCCTTCAGGCCTGCCCGACGGCGAACCTGAAGGTCCGCGGGCATTGTCCTTGCGCACCGTCTGAACCGCGTCCACTCGCTCGCCGTAAGTTCTTGATTCCACGTGACGCATCGAACGCGCGTCGCACAATCTGCGCGCGAGTGGGACGAAGCGCGATGCAGATACCTCCAACTCGCCGGGACAACGATGTCTTTCGGCCCGGCGATCTCGTCCTCGCCCGCCGCGCGCGATGGCGCATCGTCCACGTCCGCGGAGACAGCGACTGCCAGGTGGTCACGTTGCGAGGCCTGGTGCCGCCGCATGTGGGACTGGAGCGGCGGTTCCTCGCGCCGTTCGAGTGGATCCAGCCGATCGCGCGCACGCCACGGCCGAAGTGCGTCCGCATTCCCGCGTGGCGGCGGGCACTTCGCGCATTGATTGCGGCCGACAGTCCGCTCGGATCCCTGCGCGCCGCCGGATCGGCGCGAATCGATCTGCTCCCACACCAGCTCGAGCCGGCGATGGCCATTCTGCGCGGGCTCGGCACGCGACTGCTGATCGCAGACGAGGTCGGCCTCGGTAAAACGATTCAGGCGGGCCTCATCGCATCCGAGTTGCTCTCGCGCGGCGCCATCGAACGGGTCCTCGTCCTCACGCCGCCGGGACTGCGCGATCAATGGCTTCAGGAGCTCGGCAACCGGTTTGCGATCGCGGCGACCGGCGCCGACGGCCCGGCCTTGCGGCGGATTGCCGCGTCACTCCCAATCGGTATCAACCCATGGCACACGCTCACCGCCGCCGTGGCGTCGATCGACTACGCCAAGCGGCCCGAAGTCCTGCCGGCCGCGCAATCGAGGCCCTGGGATCTCGTCATCATCGACGAAGCTCACGCGTGCGCGGGCAATTCAGATCGTGGCGAAGCGGCCCATGCCCTTGCGGCCACCGCATCCTTCGTCCTCCTGCTCAGCGCGACCCCGCACAACGGCGATCGCGAATCGTTTTCGGCGTTGTGCGCGACGGGCGATGTGGAGCAAGACGCACTGCTGGTGTTCCGCCGAACACGGGCTGAGGTGAGAATCGGCGCCGCCCGGCACGTGCACATCGTTCGCGTCAAGGCGAGCCGCGACGAAATGCGCATGCACGCGTTGCTCGGCCGCTATCGCGATGCTCTGCAGGCGGACGGCGTGGACACGCTGGCGGCGTCCGTCCTTCATAAACGAGCGCTGTCCAGTGCATGGTCGCTGGCCGTGTCGGTGGAGCGGCGTCTGAGCGCGCTGGCTGTCGAGAAGCGAACAACTGAAACACAGATGGCGCTGCCGCTTGGCGATCCACAAGGCGAGCTCGTCGCGGCGGACGAAGCGCCCCCATGGCCCGAAGGGCTTGGTCTGACCGATCCGGAGCTCGAACGAAGCCTGCTGACCGCGTTGCATCAGCGTGCTCATTCGGCGGCCGCGCGCGAAACAAAGGTTCACGCCTTGATGAAGCTGCTCCGCCGCGTGCGCCAGCCTGCCGTCGTGTTTACCGAGTACAGGGACACCCTGCAGCACGTCCGGCTGGCACTTCAGGGTCCCGCCTTCATTCTGCATGGCGGCTTGACCCGCGACGAGCGGTCGGCGGTGCTCTCGGCCTTCGCGCGCGATTCGTGCGGGCTGCTGCTGACGACCGACGCGGCGGCAGAAGGACTCAACCTTCACCATCACTGTCGTCTTGTCGTCAACCTCGAGCTCCCGTGGAATCCGATGCGGATCGAGCAGCGCATCGGCCGCGTGGATCGCATCGGTCAACGCCGCACCGTCCACGCGTTTCACCTGGTCGCCGCCGGGACCGGGGAAATGCGGCTGCTCGCGCACTTGCGCGCGCGTGTCAGTCGCGCGAAAGCCGATCTCGGTGCACCCGATCCGCTCGACGACGAACGTCACATCGCTCGTCTCGTGATGGAGCAGGAACGGAACCGATGAATCTGAAGACCGTGGATTTGCGGGCCGACGCGATCGTGGAGGCCGAGCGACTTAATCGCGCGCGCGCACTCATGGTCAAGGGCGACGAAATGGAGCTCGCGCGACTCGAGGGCGACGGTACATGGATCGCCAGGCGTCGAAAGAACCGCCTCAGAAGGAGGCTTTCCGGGCACATGTGCCTGATTTGGCGCGTCGTCTTTGAAGATCCTTCGGGCCACGTTGAGGAATCGATGCTCGTGCCGATGCTCATCGACTTGCGAGGAGCTGCCAAAGCTCGCTCACGGGAGTGGGTCGAGTCGTTCCTTCGACAAGCCGAGGACGTCTTACGGGCGCGCGTCGACGTCGAGTGCAACGAGTGGCGGACCCGCGTCGAGCATTTGGTGACCGCGTGCTCATCACTGCGAGCGAGCCGCCAACGCGCCATCGCTGGCCGATCCGATCGCAGCCGTCGCGACTCTCAGCCCGGTCTGTTCGATCGCCGGGCCGAACGTGAGCGGAAAACATTTGCCGTCTCGGCGGCAGAAACCGAGCGCGCCGCTGTCCAGCGTCTGGAGGCCATTCTCGGTGCGGCGCAAGTCGCGTTGCGGCCGGCCCGGCTGCTGCTCGTTCTTCTGCCTTAATCATGCTGCCCGGGATTGATGGCCATCTGATCGCCGGCGCCTTTATCGAGCGGCACCTGCCAGCGAACGGCCCGGCGGTCGCCTCGGCCGACTTCAACAAGGCGCGCCACACTCTGAGCGCGTGGCGGACGGCGAGCGCCGGGCTCGGTCCTTCTTCGACACCGCGGACGATCCTCCAGTCATCGGCGCCGCTCTTCGCGACGTTGGGCTTCGCGCCGGCCCAACGCATTGAGCCGGCCGAACCCGGAGTCGCGGCCACGCTTCACACGCCGGATCGCGCGGTGGCCGTCCTGGTCCCAACCTGGGGCGACGCTCAGGAGTCGTTGTGGCGGTTGGCGGTCACGCAGGCCGCGCGCCGCTCCGCCTCGTGGTGCCTCCTGTTCAACGGTTTGCATCTCCGCATCGTCGACGCCAGTCGCCTCTACGCCCGTCGCCATCTTCAAATCGAGCTCGATCTCGCGCTTGACGACCCGCGCGCGTTTGCGGTTCTCTTGAACCTCTTTGGTGCAGCGGCCCTCGGCTCCCCGCCGGACGATCCGCGATCGCTCCACGCGCTGGTGGCCGAATCGGATCGACACGCCGCCGGCGTGTGCCGATCGCTGCGCGATGGCGTCCTGTCGGCGTCCGCCGATGTCCTGCGCGCGCTGGTGGCCGAAAGGATCAGTCGACGGAGGCACGCTTCAAACAAGAGATCGATCGACGTCAACAAGGCCGGCGCCATGGCCGGCAACTTCGAACAGGCGTTGACGATCGTCTATCGGATGCTCTTCCTCCTCTTCGCGGAGGCGCGATCGCTCGTGCCGCTCTGGCATCCCATCTACCGCGAGAGCTACAGCCTCGAAGGTCTGCGCGATGCGGCGGAGCAGCTGCCGCCGGTGCCGGGACTCTGGGACGCGCTCCGTGCGATCGCTCACCTCGCACACGCCGGTTGCCGGATCGGCGATTTGCAGGTGACGGCGTTCAACGGCCGGCTCTTCTCGCCCGCACACACGCCGCTCGCGGAGCGCCGCGA
>DASSGK010000316.1:0-2904 GCA_035693505.1 Vicinamibacterales bacterium | reverse complement strand
GACCTACGTGACCCACCCGACCCAGGTGACCTACCTGACCCACCGACCCACGTGACCTACCCGACCTACCCGACCTACCTGACCCACCCGACCTACCAGACCCATCGTCACCGAGTCGCGATCTCTTCGAGCTGCTTCAAGTGGTGAATCTGATGACCGGCGGTCTGATGAATGATCCAGTCGACGGTCAGCGAACCGTATTCCGGGTGAGACAACGCGACTTGACGGTCAGCGTCGGAGAGCGAGGCAAACAGCGCGATGTTCAGAGCCGCCACGCCGAGAAACGCGTCGAGCGCGTCGGGGCCGCTGGTCTTCGACTCGCGGACCATCCACTGATCCTGGTCGAACACCTGCGCCGCGTACGAGGGAGTCGCGAGCGCCATTCGTACTCGGTAACCGAACGCGAGCTCGCTCTGCGCGAGGTGAACGAGAATCTGCCGCGCGTCCCACTTGCCGGGTGCGATGCGGCGCTCGAACTGATCGGGACGCCATTCTCCAGCCACCGCGCGTATCCGCGCGGTCGTCTCGCGCATCGCGCGGATTGGTTCACGGTTCTCGAGGTCGGGCGTATAGGGCGTCGTTGGGGCCATTACCGCATCATAACCGTTCGCCGCTCGACGCTCGACGTTCGAACACCTTTCTTATTCCTCGCCTAGTGCGACGACCGGATCCACGCGCGATGCGCGTCGCGCCGGGATGTAGCACGCCACGATCGAAACGATTCCAAGAATGACCGCTGCTCCAACCAGCGCGGCAGGATCGACCGGCGTCACGCCGAAGAGTACGGCCGAGGCGAGCCGGCCCATTGCGATCGCTCCAGCGAGGCCGATCGCGACCGCAATGAGCGTGAGACGCGCACCACGCGCGACGATCTCACGCAGCACGCGATCGCCGGACGCCCCGAGCGCCAGCCGGATGCCGATCTCGTGCGTGCGCTGTGAGACGCCATACGAGGTGACTCCGTAGATCCCGACCCCGGCAAGCAGGAGGGCGAGGCCCGCAAAGAAACCGAGGAGCAGCGCGAGGAACCGCGGCTGCCCCTGTGTCGCTTCCACCTTCCCTTCGAGCGACCGGACGCCCCACACCGGCTGATCTTTATCCACGGCCCAGATCGCCCGCTGCACATCGTTGGTGATCGCCATCGTCGGTCCCGACACGCGTGCGACCAGCGAACAGAAAATCAGCGGGACCTGGTAGTGCGCCGCGTACAGCTGCGGGATCGCCGGCTCCGTCGCCGTATAGTGCTTCGTGTCGCCGACGACGCCGATCACGGTAATCGGGCCCTGTGTGTTCGGCGTCGTGAACTGCCTGCCGATCGGATCCTCGCCGGGCCACTCGCGCTTCGCAAACGTCTCGTTGATGACCGACACCAGCGGGGCCTGCAGATCGTCGCGCTCGGTGAAGTCTCGTCCTTTCAGCAGCGGAATCCTCAGCGTCTTGAAATAGTCGGGCGTGACCAGATGGAAGCGCGCCTGCGGCAGCTGCGCGGGATCCGGCACCGGCCGGCCCTCGACGGCATACCCGGTCGACCCGCCATTGCCGCTGAACGGCACGGCGCGCACGAGCGCCGCCGACTGGACGCCGGGAATCGCACGCACGTTCTCGATCGCGCGCTTGAAGAACCGCGCGATGTCTTCGGGCTTCGAATACTTCGTCTGGGGGAGCCGGAACTCCAGCGTGAAGACGTTCGAAACATCGAATCCAAGCGGCGCCTGCTGCATGGCGAGCAGGCTCTGTATGAGGAGCGCTGAGATCGCCACGAGCGCGACCGACATCGCCATCTCGACGACCGCGAGCCCGTCGCGCAGACGGCGTCCCTCGCCCGATGCGCGGCGGAAACCGGCCTGGAGCACGCGGCTGATGTCGGTTCGCGACGAGCGCAAGGCCGGCGCAAGCCCGCACAGCATCGCAACGAAGATGGCGACACCTCCTGTAAACAGGAGGACCGAACCGTCGAGCGGCACCTGTTTCGGAATCGGCACGGACGGCGGCTGCAGCCACGCGAGGCCCGCCAGCGCCCATCGGCCCAGCAGGAATCCGAGGGTCGTCGCAGCAACGGCCATCATCGCGGCCTCGACGGTCAGCTGACGCGTGACCGCGGTTCGGCTCGCCCCCAGCGCGGCGCGCAGCGCAATCTCTTTCTGCCGATCGACCGCTCGCGCCAGGAGCAGCTGGCTCACATTGACGCACGCGATCAGCAGCACGACGCCGACCGCGGCCAGGAGCAGCAGCAGGGACGTCCGCGAGGCGCCGACGACGGTCTCGTGCGCCGACTCGCTCGTCAGCCCGCGGCCGGCCTGGGTCTTGGGATCAGCGGCCAGCAGGCGTTTGGCGAGGACGTCGAGATCCGCATTCGCCGTCGAGACCGTCACGCCCGGCTTCAACCGCGCGACGCTCAGCATCTGTCCGCCCGCCGCTCTCAACCCGCGAGGCGTCGGATACAACGCCACGGGCAGGAACATGTCGACGCCGCCGATGAAGTAGCCGTCGCGCGGCGACTCGGTCATGCCGGACGGCGGCGCGACCACACCGACGATGGTCAACAGATTGCCGTTGACCGTGATCGTCCGGCCGACCGCCGAAGGATCTTCGTTGAAGCGCTCGCGCCACAGTTGACGGCTGATCACGGCGACCGGCTGCACGGTACCGGGCGCGCTCTCCTGCTCTGTGAACAATCGGCCGCGTTCGGCTTGCAGGCCGAGGACGTCGAAGAACGTCGCGGTCACGAACGAGCCGACGAGGCGCTGCGGCTCGTTCGAGCCGGTGATGTTCACGCTCTGACCGAGCCAGAGTGCGATCGACTCGACGGCGCCGTGCTCTTTCTGAATCGCCTCGTACTCGTCGTACGACACGAGCGACTGCGGGTACGCCTTCGTCCTGGCCCACACCGAGACCAGCCGGTCG
>DASSGK010000315.1:0-3769 GCA_035693505.1 Vicinamibacterales bacterium | reverse complement strand
CGCCTCGATGATCGTGCGGACGCACGTCTCCGGTGCCGACAGCGGGTTCAACGCGCCCGCACGGGCGGCCGGCGTCTCGCAGATCACGATTGCCGGTCCATTCATGGCCACCGGGTCGGGCGACACGCCGAGCCGGCGCCGGCTGCTCGTGTGCGCGCCGCAGCCCGACGAGCTTCGCTGCGCGCGCACGATTCTCAACACGCTCGCGTCGCGCGCGTATCGCAGACCAATCGCTGCAAACGGCGCCGAGATGCAGACGCTCCTCGAGTTCTACAAGCAAGGGCGCGAGGTCGGCACGTTCGAGTCCGGCGTGCAGCGCGCGGTCGCTCGCGTGCTCGTCGATCCGCAGTTTCTGTTTCGCTTCGAGCGCGAACCGCAAGGCGTCGCGCCGGGCGCGCCGTTCAGGATCAGCGACATCGAGCTCGCCTCGCGCCTTTCGTTCTTTCTGTGGAGCAGCATTCCCGACGAGCCGCTGCTCGCGGAGGCGAGGCGAGGGACGCTGCACGCGGCGCCTGTGCTCGCGCAGCAGGTGAAACGCATGCTCGCGGACGCGCGCGCCGACGCGCTCGTGGCCAACTTCGCCGGCCAGTGGCTGCTGCTGCGCGAGCTGAAAAACGTCCGGCCCGATTCGCCCGCGTGGGACGGCAACCTGCGACAGTCCTTCGAGCGCGAGACGGCGGAGCTGTTTCGGACGATCATCCGCGAAGACCGCAGCGTCATCGATCTGCTCGACGCCGACTTCACGTTCGTCGACGAGCGGCTCGCGCGGCATTACGGCATTCCTGACGTCCACGGCTCACGCATGCGCCGCGTGTCGCTCGGCCCCGACGATCCGCGTCGCGGGCTGCTCGGTCAGGGCAGCCTGCTGACGGTGACGTCGGCGGCCAATCGCACCTCGCCGGTCACGCGGGGCAAGTGGGTGCTCGAAAACGTGCTCGGCGCGCCGCCGCCGCAGCCCCCGCCAGGCGTCGAAACGAACCTCGAGAAAGACGCGGCGCAGGTGAAGGTCACCTCGCTGCGGCAGCGGATGGAACTCCATCGGACCAGTCCGGTGTGCGCGTCGTGCCACCAGATCATGGATCCCATCGGGTTCTCGCTCGAGAACTTCGACAACACCGGCAAGTGGCGGACGCTAGACGGTCGCACGTCGATCGACGCGAGCGGCACGCTGGTGGACGGCACGCGGCTGAATGGACCGGCCACACTGCGGCAGGCGCTGCTGGCGAAATCCGACGTGTTCGCCGGCGTGTTCGCCGAGCGCTTGCTCACTTACGCCATCGGTCGCGCGGTGCGTCCCCAGGACATGCCCACCGTCCGCGCGATTACGCGATCGACCTCACGTGATCGGTACCGGTTTTCGTCGTTCGTCAACGCGATCGTCGCGAGCGCGCCGTTTCAGATGAAAACGAAACAATCGCCGGCCACGGAATAGGAATCACATGTTCCTCACCAAGAAGCACCTGTCACGACGGACGTTCCTGCAGGGCGTCGGCGCGACCGTCGCGCTGCCGCTGCTCGATTCGATGGCGGCCGCGCAGACGTCGATCGGCCGAAGTGCCGCCGCCGCGAAGCCGCGCTTTGTCGCGTTCTATGTGCCGCACGGCGCGACGATGGACAAGTGGACGCCATCGGGCGAGGGCACCGGGTTCGCGTTCGGCGAGATCCTCAAACCACTCGAACCCTTCCGCGACCGCCTGAATATCGTGAGCGGCCTCGCGCATCCGTACGTCGCGGGCGCCGGCGGCGCTGATGTGTCCGCAGGTGCGAATCACACCCGAGCGGCAGCGGTGTTTCTCACGGGGGCCGTGCCGCAGCGCGGTGCGCAGGCGCATCTCGGGATGTCCGCCGACCAGGCGGTGGCCGAGCATATCGGACAGGACACGCCGCTGCCGTCGCTGGAGCTGTCGATCGAAGAGGCGGTGCTCAACTGCGAGGCGTCGTTCAGCTGCGCGTACCGCAACTCGATCTCGTGGAAGTCGGCCACCGAGCCGCTTCCGATGTACAACAACCCGCGGCTCGTCTTCGAGAAGCTGTTCGGCGCGGGCGCCACCGACACGGAGCGTCGAGCACGTCGATCCGAGACGCGCAGCCTGCTCGATTCGGTCACCGGACAGATTGCCGGACTGCAGAAGGATCTGCCCGCCGGCGATCGGCGTCGGCTGACGCAGTATCTCGAAGACGTCCGCGAGATCGAGCGGCGCATCCAGCGCGCCGAGGCTTCAGTGAGCCGCGATCTCGCGTTGCCGGATGTGCCGACGGGCGTCCCGCCGACGTTTCAGGAGCACTTGAAGCTGCTCATGGATCTCCAGGTGATCGCGCTGCAGGCGGACATCACGCGCGTCTCGACGCTCATGTTCGCTCGTGAGCTGAGCACGGCGGTGTTTCCGGAAACGAGCATTCGCGATCCGTTTCACAACCTGTCACACCACTCGAACGATCGCGGCAACATGGATCGCTTCGCGCAGCTGAACACGTATCACGTGACGAAGCTCGCGTACTTCCTCGACCGTCTCGCGAAAACGCAGGACGGCGACGGCACACTGCTCGATCACTCGCTCGTGCTGTACGGCAGCTCGCTCAGCGACGGCAACCAGCACAACTTCAGCCCCTTGCCGATCGTGCTCGCCGGCGGCGGAGCGGGACGCGTCAAGGGCGGACGCCATCTCGTGTTCCCGAAGGACACGCACATGTCGAACCTGCTGGTGGCGCTGCTCGACAAGATGGACGTCCCCACTGAGAAGTTCGGCGACAGCACGGGCTCACTCACGATCTAACCGGGAGGACTGAAATGACACGGGTGTTGACGCGCGCGGCGGTGCTCGCCGCGCTGGCCATCCTTATTACTGCAGGGGCGACCAGCGCCCAGTCCCTCGCCGGCGTCGTAAAGGATGCCTCTGGGGCGGTCTTGCCGGGCGTGACCGTGGAGGCATCGAGCCCGGCGCTCATCGAGCGGACGCGCTCGGTCGTCACTGACGGGCAGGGTCAATACCAGATGGTGAATCTGCGTCCCGGCAGGTATGCCGTGACATTCACCCTCGCCGGCTTCGCCAAAGTCGTCCGCGAAGGCCTCGACGTCACCGGCGGCGGCGTCGTTGCCGTGAACGTGGAGATGAGAGTCAGCGGCGTAGAGGAGTCCATCACTGTCACCGGCGCGGCGCCCGTCGTCGACGTACAGACCAGCGTGAAGCGCGAGCAGGTGCTCAGCAACGACTTCGTGCAGGCGCTGCCGGCGTCGCGAGGGTACGGCAACTACCTGGCGGGTGTGCCCGGAATCACCGGCACCGGCCTCGGGGCGAGCGCAACGCCGTCGAACAACTTCTTCACCGCGCGCGGCGGTCGGAGCAGCGAAGGCAACATCCAGGTCGACGGCATGAACGTTGGTTCGTCGGTGGGCGGTGGCGGCGTCTCCGGGTACCAGTACGACATGAACAACGCCGCGGAGGTGCAAGTCACGATCGCCGGCGGGCTGGCCGAAGTCGATCGCGGCGGCCCGGCGTTCAACATGATCCCGAAGACTGGCGGCAACACGTTCGGCGGTTCGTATTTCGGCAGCTTCTCGGGTCAGTGGGCGCAGGGGAGCAACATCGACGACACGCTGCGCAGCTACGGCTTCGCTGACCTCCCCGCGCTGATTCGCAACTGGGATACCAACGGCGCCTTCAGCGGTCCGATCCTTCGCGATCGCCTGTGGTTCTTCAGCAACCTGCGAACCGTCGGCACGTATCAGGACTCGCCGCGCCTCTATGCCAACGCGAACGCGGCCGATCCC
>DASSGK010000314.1:0-11548 GCA_035693505.1 Vicinamibacterales bacterium | reverse complement strand
CCGACGCGCGGCCCGTGCGCCTGACTGATTTCGAAGGCGAGGAGGTCGACGCGGCCATCTCGCCCGACGGCAAGTTCACGGCCTTTCTCTCGAACCGCGATGGGCCGCTCGACGTGTTCGTCAGCCAGATCGGCAGCGGGGCGTTTACCAACCTGACGAAGGGAGACTTTCGGCCGCCGACGTGGGGAATGACCCGCGAGACCGGGTTCTCTGGAAACGGAGAGCAGGTCTGGTTCATGCTCGGGCCACAGTCTGGATTGACGGACACGTCGACGCTGATGGGACCCACGATGGGCGGCATTCCGAAGCTCTTTCTCGACCGTGGGCGTGATCCGGCGTGGTCGCCTGACGGAAAGACGCTCGCGTATTACAAGCCGGATCCCGGCGATCCGATCTTCGTCGCCGACCGAAACGCGAGCAATCCCCGGCGAATCTTTGCCGGCGAGCCGGGCGTGCATTGTCACTTTCCGATCTGGTCGCGCGACGGGCGCTTTATCTATTTCGTGAAGGGAACGCCGACGACCGACACGGATATCTGGCGAATCTCCGTCGGCGATGGCCAGGCGGAGCAGATTACGTCTCATCACGCCTGGGTGGGCTACCCGCAGTGGCTCGATGCCCGAACCTTGATTTACTCGGCCACGGCCGACGACGGATCGGGGCGGTGGCTCTATGCGATTGACGTCGAACATCGAATCGCTCACCGCGTGAGTTCGGGAATCGCGGAGCAGTATCTGTCTGTCGCGGTCGACCAGGTCCAGCCGCATCATCTCGTCGCAACGGTCGCGAACCCCACAGCCGGCTTGTGGACGGTGCCGATTGCGAACGACATCCAAACAGAAAGCGCCATCCAGCCGATTCAGGCAGCCAACACCCGGGCACTGAGTCCGCGATATGCGGGCGACTATCTCGCATTCCTGTCATCCAAGGGCGGGGCCGACGGACTCTGGAAAGTCGACAACAGCGGCGCCGCCATGGAGCTCTGGAAGGGCGGCGACGGCGGGGTCGTCGCGCCTCCGGCGATTTCGCCCGATGGCAATCGAATCTGTTTCTCGTACCGCAAGCAGGGACGTGCAGGGCTTTATGTGATCAACGCCAACGGCACGGGTCTCACGACGCTCGCGACGTCCATCGAGGTGCAGAGCGCTGCGTCGTGGTCACCGGATGGCAAGTGGGTGGCGGTTGCCGCGAACGAGGGCCAGGGGACACGCGTGTTCAAGGTTCCGCTCGACGGCGGTCCGCCGATCCGGTTGCGGGACACGCTGTCGTTCAATCCCGTCTGGTCTCCCGATGACCGCTTCATCGTCTATTCCGAGCAGCGCGTCAGCGGGAGCTTCGAGGTCAAGACGATGACGCCTGATGGCGCGCCCGTTGTGGTGCCTGCGATGGCGTCGTTGGGCTCGCGCTTCCCGCTGGCGTTCGGGACGCCGTATCGGTTCACGCCGGGCGGAAAGGCGCTCGTCAGTCTTCAAGGCACGGCGCCCGATCAGAATTTTTTCCGGCTGGATCTCGAGACGGGCGAACAACGCCAGCTCACCCGCTTCGACCCGAAGATCGGCTCGGCCGTTCAGAACTTCGATATCTCACCGGACGGCCAGCGAATCGTGTTCGATCGACTGCGCAATCACGCCGACATCGTCCTGATGAACCTGGCGCGGTAATCCTCGGGTTCAATTCTTCCAGAGGCCGCCGTTCTTGAGCCGCACGAGCTCGTCGGGATCGGTCGTCTTGTAACCGCGCGCACGTGCGTGGTTGACGAAGCCGGGCGTGATGCCGTGATCGCGGAGGCGCACGAGCTGCGGGAGCGTCAGGTCCTTCAGCCCGATCTCCTTCATGTCGGCGACGAATTCAGCGCTGACGCCATGGTCCTTCGTGCGGACGATGTCCTCGACGGGGATGTTTTTGAACCCCTGGGCCTCGAGCCCCTTGACGTAGTCGACCGTGATGCCGTGATCGCGCATCCGGATGAACTGATCGAGCGTGCTGACGCCCAGCCCAAGACCGCGCATCTCCTGCACGTATTCCGGCTTCACGCCGTGGTCGCGCGCGCGCACCATGTCTTCGACGGTCGCGCTGGTGAAGCCGGCTTTCTTCATGTCCTGGATGAACTGCTGGGTGACGCCGTGGTCGCGCAGGCGGACGAACTCCTCGAGGGTCGCGCCGGTGTAGCCTTCGCCCTTCATCGCCTTGATGAACTCCGCGGTCACGCCGTGATCGCGGGTCCGCACGAGCTCCTCGAGCGTGGCGGCCTTGAATCCCTGGCCCTTGAGATCCTTGACATAATCGATCGTGACGCCGTGCGTCTTTGCCCGTTGAACTTGATCGAGCGTCAGCTTGTCGTAGCCTTCGCTCTTCAGGTCGCGGATGTACTTGGGACCCACGTCGTGAACGGCCAGCTGGAAGCGGCGCCAGAGCGGCATGTCGTCGGTGTAGCCCAGCGTGCGCATCTCAGCGACGTAAGCCTCGCGCGGCGCGAACGTGAACAGTCCGGCACCGCGGCCGTCGCGGAACGAGCCCTCGAAGCTCAGCGATCCGGCCTCGCGCCGGAGGTCGAACTTCACCGACGCCATCGTGAACTGGTCGCTGTTGGCGAGCCCCTGGAGCTCCTCGACCGGAATGCTCTGACCCATATTCCAGTCGCCTCTCCAATCGCCGGAACGGTTCCAGTCGGGCGGGGGAGCGGTGCGGACCTGCAGGTAGACCTTGCCGGTGTGGATTTCCGCGGTCCAGGTGCCGTGAATGTCGGTCGGCGCCTGTGCGCCGCCGATGGCGACGTGCAGCAGGAGCAGGAAAAGGGTGATCAGGTAGCGCATGCCACGTTGGACAGCCGGCGCGATCGGAAGGTTGTCGCCTTCGGAAGGGCTGACAGGAAGGGCTCAGGGCTGATGGCTAAGGGCTGATGGCATATGGTTGATGGCACAGGCGTTCCATCGACCCTATGCCATGAGCCATCAGCCTTTAGCCATGGACTGGCGCATCGGTTTCAGACCGTGACCGCCTCGGGCGCCCCGGCTTCGCGTGTGAGTCCCAACTCTTTCCGGACCTTGTCGTCGATCGACTTGAACACCTCGGGGTTGTCCTTGAGGAACTGCTTGACGTTCTCGCGGCCCTGACCGAGACGCTCGCCGTTGTAGGCAAACCAGGCGCCGCTCTTCTCGACGATCCGCTTGTCGACGGCGAGGTCGAGGAGGTCGCCCGTTCGAGAGATGCCTTCTCCGTACATGACGTCGAACTCGGCCTCGCGGAACGGCGGGGCCACCTTGTTCTTGACGACCTTCACGCGCGTTCGTCCTCCGACGACCGCGTCGCCGTCCTTGATGCTCGCGATGCGCCGGATGTCCATTCGCACCGACGAGTAGAACTTCAGCGCGCGGCCGCCCGTGGTCGTTTCGGGGTTGCCGAACATCACGCCGATCTTCTCGCGCAGCTGGTTGATGAAGATGAGGCACGTCTTCGACTTCGAGACCGCGCCGGTGAGTTTTCGCAGCGCCTGCGACATGAGCCGCGCCTGGAGACCCATCTGCGCGTCGCCCATCTCGCCTTCGATTTCCGCCTTGGGCACCAGCGCCGCCACCGAGTCGACCACGACCACGTCGACGCCGTTGGATCGGATGAGGACCTCGACGATTTCGAGCGCCTGCTCGCCGTTGTCGGGCTGCGAGACGAGAAGGTTGTCGATGTCGACGCCCAGCTTCTTGGCATAGGCCGCATCGAGCGCGTGCTCGGCATCGACGAAGGCCGCAAGGCCTCCGAGCTTCTGGGCTTCCGCAATCACCTGCAGCGCCAGCGTCGTCTTGCCCGACGACTCCGGCCCGAAGATTTCGATGACCCGGCCGCGCGGCACCCCGCCCACGCCCAGGGCGTAGTCGATGCTGATGGCGCCGGTCGGAATCGCCTCGATCGGTTGAATGGCGCCCTTCTGGCCCAGGCGCATGATCGAGCCTTTCCCGAACTGCTTTTCGATCTGACTGAACGCCAGATCAACGGCCTTGAGTTTTTCGCGGTCCTGACGGTCGTCTCGTTCCACAGCCATGTGATGCGGTCCTCCGGAAGCGGGGCTATTCTAAAGGCGTGCCCAGGCGAAAGTCAAGGGCAATATCGTGAATGTTGTACGGTAACGGTCTAAATATCAGTCATTTACAGTACAGCCTACTTTCGCCTCTGATGCGGGCGGATCGCAGAATCTGCGATGATGAGGGCCCGAATGCCTAGCCCAATTGGCCATGCCTTAGCGGGAGTCGCCGTCGCCTGGGCCGCCGATCTCGTCCCGGGCGATCGGGCGTGGCGCCTGGCTCCCGGAACGGCGTCATGGCGCGAGAGGGCCGGCAACGGTCTCACGCTCTTGTGCGCCGGGCTTGCCGCGGCTCCCGATCTCGATCTCGCCTTCGTCGCGCACCGGACGATGACGCACAGCCTCGTGGCCGTTGCGTTCGTCGCGGTTGTGGCCGCAATCGTGGCGGCGAGTACGGGTCGGCCGGTCGTGCGCATCACGTTGATGTGCGCCGCCGCGTACGGCTCGCACCTGCTCATGGACTGGCTCGGCGTCGATCTCTACCCACCGCGCGGCATCCAGTTGCTGTGGCCGTTCAGCCAGGAGTGGTACATCTCCGACGCCGATATTTTTCGTCAGACCGCGCGCCTGCGCATCTTCACGCGCGGACCGATGATGACCAACATGCGGGCGGTGCTTCAGGAGTGCGCGATTCTCGGACCGACGCTCGTCGCGCTGTGGCTAGTACGTGTAAAAGCCCTGGCCCGACTTGCGCCCGAGATGTCCGGCCGCCACCATCCGGCGGAGTAGGGGACAGGGACGGTACTTCGGATCGCCGATGCCGTCGTGCAGCACGTTGAGGATCGCCAGGCACACATCGAGGCCGATGAAGTCGGCGAGGGTCAGCGGCCCCATGGGGTGGTTCATGCCGAGCTTCATCACGGCATCGATGGCTTCCGGCGTGCCGACGCCTTCCATCACCGCGAAGATGGCCTCGTTGATCATCGGCATCAGGATCCGGTTCGCGATGAAACCCGGGTAGTCGGCGGCCTCGACCGGAGTCTTCCCCAGCGCTGTGCACAGCTCCGAGGCCACACGCATCGTCGCATCCGACGTCGCCTGCCCACGGATCATTTCCACGAGCGTCATCAGCGGCACGGGGTTCATGAAGTGCATGCCGAGCACTTTGTCCGGACGTTTCGTTGCCGCGCCGAGCAGCGTGATGGAGATCGAAGAAGTGTTGGACGCGAGAATGACCTCGGGCTTGGTGATCGCATCGAGGCTCGTGAACAGGCCGCGTTTCGTCTCCGCGTTCTCCACGATCGCTTCCACGACGTAATCGGCGTCCGACAGCTGATCGATCGACGTCGCGGTCTGGAGCCGTCCCAGCGAGGCGTCGCGATCGGACGCGGTCAGCTTGCCCTTCTCGACGAATTTTCCGAGACTTTTTTCGATCGTGGCGCGCGCGCGATCGAGCATCGGCTGCGCGACGTCGACGAGCGTCACGGTGAACCCTGATTGCGCGAACACCTGCGCGATGCCGTTTCCCATCGTGCCTGCGCCGATTACACCGACTGTTTTGATCATCGCCAAAGCAAAGCCTCATCACGAAACGCACGAAACCGAACGCCAAAACAGCACGAAACTCACGAAAAAGAAAACGCTATTTTGTTTCGTGTGTTTCGTGTGTTTCGTGCCGAATGCTCTTTGGTGTTTTTTTCGTGCTAATTAGACGCGTTCGACGGCGAGCGCGACGCCGTTGCCGCCGCCGAGGCACAGCGTCGCGATGCCGCGCTTCAGGTTTCTGTGCTTCAAGGCGTACAACAACGTCGTGAGCACGCGGCTGCCGCTCGAGCCGATCGCGTGGCCGAGTGCGACGGCGCCGCCGTTGACGTTCACCCTCTCCGGATCGATGCCGAGCTCGTTCAGCACGGCGACCGCCTGGACGGCAAAGGCCTCGTTCAGCTCGAAGAGATCCACGTCGGACAGCTTCCAGCCGGCCTTCTCCGCAACGCGTCGGACCGCTTCGACCGGCGTCATCAGCACGAACTTGGGCGCCAGGCCGCTCGTGGCCTGCGCGACGATGCGAGCGAGCGGCGCGAGGTGGAGCGATTTCGCGCGCTCGTCGGCCATCACCACCAGCGCGGACGCGCCGTCGTTGACGCCGGGCGCGTTGCCGGCCGTCACCGTGCCATCTTTCTTGAAGGCCGGCTTGAGCGCCGCGAGGGTTTCGACAGTTGTGTCCGCGCGGATGCCCTCGTCGCGATCCACGACAAGCGGTGCACCTTTCTTCTGAGGAATCGAGATCGGCAGCATCTCGTCGGCGAAGGCGCCCTCGCTCGTCGCGCGCGCGGCCCGCTGATGGCTGCGTGCGGCATATTCATCCTGTGCCCCGCGGCCCACGTGATAGTGCTCGGCCACGACCTCGCCGGAATTGCCCATATGGCACTGCTCGAACGCGCACCACAAACCGTCGTTGATCATCGAATCGACGACCTCGCCGTTGCCCATGCGGAGACCGTCGCGGACACGCGGCAGCAGGTACGGGCAGTTGCTCATGGATTCCATGCCGCCGGCCACCGCGATGTCGATGTCGCCGGCCTTGATGCCCTGATCGGCGAGCATCACGGCCTTGAGACCCGAGCCGCACACCTTGTTGATCGTCAGCGCTGCGACATGATCCGGTAGACCGCCGTTGAGCGCGGCCTGCCGCGCCGGGTTCTGGCCGAGCCCCGCCGACACGACGTTGCCCATGACACACTCGTCGACGATCTGCGGATCGATGCCGGCACGCCGAACGGCTTCGGCGACCGCGAGCGCGCCGAGTTGAGTGGCGGTGAAGCTCTTGAGACCGCCGAGGAACTTGCCCGTCGGTGTGCGGACGGCGGAAACGATGACGGATTCGCGCATAGGGAAAAAACGGCTGAGGGCTAAGGGCTTAGGGCACCGGGTTCAGGGCTTAAGGCTATGGGCTTAGGGCTTGGAGCCAGGAGTTTGCGGCCTGCCGTCCGTTCGACACACCTCGATGCGGGTCACCGCGTCGACGCCGAGGAGCGACTGGAGGCGCTTCAGGATGATCGGTGATGAGCGCATCACCTCCCGGGACCACGAACCGCCCGCCGTTTCCACCAGCAGCACGTTGTGTTCGAGCTTCACGTGAGTGACGCGTGCGATCGCCGGACCGACCGCTGCCTTCCAGGCAAACGTCACCTTGCCGTCGGAATTCGGCGACCCGCGCAACAGTTCCACCAGAGCGCCGGGCATTCCGTTGGTCAGGGGCTGCACAGGAACTCGGAATTAAGAATTTGGAATTAAGAATTAAGAATGCGGGTGGAACCAGGAAGCGAATTCTTAATTCTTAATTCATAATTCCAAATTCTAGCATGCGCCTGATCCTGGCATCCGCGTCGCCTCGGCGTGCCGAGCTGTTGCGCTCCTCCGGCTACACCTTCGACGTCGTCGTTGCTGACGTTGACGAGTCCATCCGTCCGGGTGAGTCACCTTCGACATATGTGAGGCGGCTGGCGGCGGAGAAGTCGGCGGCGGCGCAGAAGCGCACGCACGACGGAACGGCCATGATTCTCGGCGCTGACACGACGGTGGTCGTCGATGGAGAGATCCTCGGCAAGCCGCAAGACGATGGTGAAGGGCGCGAGATGCTCAGGCGCCTGTCGGGACAGGTGCATCAGGTGATGACCGGCGTCAGCCTGCGGCAAGGCGCCTTTGAAGCCGGCCGGGTCGAAATCAGCTCAGTCACGTTCCGGCCGCTGACAGACGCAGACATCGACTGGTATGTCGCCAGCGGGGAAGGGCGCGATAAGGCCGGCGGGTATGCCATTCAGGGCCTGGCCTCCCGTTTCATCCCGGCGATCGCCGGATCGTATTCAAATGTCGTCGGATTGCCGGTGGCGTGCGTCGATGAGCTTCTGCGATCGCTCCTTGCGTCTGGCCGCTAGCCACAGTATTCTGGCGTCAGGAATTTCCCCGGAAGTCCTTATGACACATCGATATATCAAGCTGGGCCTGACGGCTGGTGTTCTCGTGCTCGCATTCGCGGGCTTGTTGTGGTCCACGCTGCAGGACGGTACCGAGTACTTCAAGCACGTCGATGAAGTCATGGTGAATCCGCAGGCGTGGGAAGGCAAGCCGCTGCAGCTGCACGGCTACGTCATCCCCGGATCGATTCTGAAGCGGCAGGACACGCTCGAGTACAAATTCAAAGTGCAGAACAACCCGATTCGCGACGTGAATCAGGGCCACGTCGTCGAGGTGTCGTACACAGGCATCGTGCCCGACACGTTCAAGGGTGAAGCGGAAGTCGTGCTCCGCGGTAAGCTGACGACCAACGGTTTCCACACGGATCCAGGCGGCGTCACCGCGAAGTGTCCGTCCAAGTACGAAGCACAGGCCCGCGCGAGCGCGCCAGGAACATAGGGACGTCATGGCCTCACTCGGGACCTTTCTCCTGCTGGCCGCCTTCGTCACCTGCAGCTATTCAGCTGTCATCTCCGTCGCCGGTGCCCGCCGGCGTTCGCGCCGCCTGATCGAAAG
Organism: Vicinamibacterales bacterium; assembly: GCA_035693505.1. Lineage (GTDB taxonomy): Bacteria > Acidobacteriota > Vicinamibacteria > Vicinamibacterales > CAVVIG01 > CAVQFC01. The sequence continues at coordinate 3,006 of DASSGK010000314.1, read as the reverse complement.
CGGCATCGGCGCGTTCTATCTGATCTGCGCGATCATGACCGCCGCGACGGCGGTGCTGATCAACGCGTTCCTCACCGGCGACTTCTCGATCAAGTACGTCGCGCACAACTCGGACAGCGTCCAGCCGCTCTTCTACAAGCTGACGTCATACTGGGGCGGCCTCGACGGCTCGATCATGTTCTGGGTGTTCCTGCTGTCGATCTTCGGATCGCTGGCGGTCTACGTGAACCGCGAGCGCCATCGCGAGCTGATCCCGTACGTCGTCGCCACCATCTCCGTCGTGAACATGTTCTTCCTGTTCCTGATGGTGATTCACAAGAACCCGTTCACGACCTACCTGACGCAGGTGCCGGCCGACGGCGAGGGGCTGAACCCGCTGCTCCAGAACGCCTACATGGCGATTCACCCGCCATCGCTCTATACCGGCTTCGTCGGCATGACGATTCCGTTTGCCTTCGGCATCGCCGCGCTGATCACCGGCCACCTGGACGACTCGTGGCTGCGCGCCGTCCGCCGCTGGACGATGTTCAGCTGGCTGTTCCTGTCCTTCGGGCTGATCCTCGGGATGATCTGGGCCTATGAAGAGCTCGGGTGGGGCGGCTACTGGGCGTGGGATCCGGTCGAGAACGCCGCGCTGCTGCCCTGGTTCACGGCGACGGCATTCCTGCATTCGGTGATGGTGCAGGAGCGGCGCAGCATGCTCCGCGTCTGGAACGTCACGCTCGTCATCGTTACCTACTTCCTGACGATCTTCGGCACCTTCATGACGCGCTCGGGCGTGGTGCAGTCGGTGCACGCGTTCGGCGACGATCCGATTCTCGCCCGGTTGTTCATCGGCTTCATGGTGATCATCCTGACGTTCAGCTTCGGGCTGGTGATCTGGCGCCTGCCGCTGCTCAAGGCGCGCAACGAGCTCGATTCCTGGCTGTCGCGCGAGGCCGCGTTCCTCGTCAACAACTGGGTCATGCTGTTCGCGGCGCTGTTCGTGCTGTTCGGCACGATGTTCCCGACTTTGAGCGAAGCGGTCACCGGGACCCGCCTGACGGTGGCCGGCGCCTTCTTCAACAAGTGGATGACGCCGGTCGGGCTCGTCCTGCTGATGCTGACGGGCGTCGGGCCGCTGCTGGCGTGGCGCCGCTCCTCGTTCGACAAAATCGCGCCGCAGTTTCTGTGGCCGGGACTCTCGGGCCTGGTGGCGCTCGCGATCGCCGCGCTGTATTTCAAGATTCCGGTCTGGCCGTCGGGGTTGTGCTTCGGGCTGTGCGGCTTCGTCGCCGGGACGATCGTCCAGGAGTTCTGGAAGGGCGCCGCGATCCGCAGCCGCAACAGCGGCACCGATCTGTTGACCGCCCTCGTGGGCCTGGTCGGCAAGAACAAGCGCCGCTACGGCGGCTACATCGTTCACGTCGGGATCACGCTGATCTGCTTCGGCTTTGCTGGTAACGCACGGAAGCTTGACGAGCAGGTGCTGCTCAAGCCGGGCCAGGAAACGAAAATCGGCAAGTACACGATCAAAAGCAACGGCGTGAAAGTGGCCGACGACGGCCAGAAGCAGATGACGACGGCGTATCTGACCGTCTTCGTGGACGGCAAAGAGATCGACGGCCTCTACCCGGCGAAGTGGGCGTACCGGCGGCACGAGCAGGAGCCGACCACCGAGGTCGCGATTCGCCGCACGCCGGTCGAAGATCTCTACGCGGTGCTCGGCGGCTTCGACCTCGCCGATCAGTCGGTGACGCTGCAGCTCGTCGTCAACCCGCTGGTGAACTGGGTCTGGTTCGGCTTCGGCATCATGGCGCTCGGCACCGGCATCGCGCTGCTGCCGGAGCGGTCGTTCGCCTTTGCCCTGGCCAAGATGCCGGCAGAAGCCGCCGCCACGACGGTCGCGCTGTTGTGCGTGCTGCTGCTCTCGGGGACCTCGCTGTCGGCGCAGTCCAACATGGGCGGCGACATGAACACGCGGACGTCGTTCTACGCGCGCACGCCGTTCGAAAAAGAGATGCAGCACGAGATCGTCTGCACCTGCGGCGCGTGCGGCCACCAGACGATCGCCGAGTGCCGCAAGGATCCGTGTGCAACGTCGCACGAAATGCGGGGGCAGCTGGCGGCGATGATCGATTCGGGCGTGCACGACAAGGATCAGATCATCCAGGCGTTCATCGCGAAATACGGCACCGAGGAGATGCTCGGCGCACCGGTCGATCGCGGATTCAGCCGCCTGGCGTGGCTGTTGCCGTACGTGGTCGGCGCGTCGAGCGCGGTGGCGATCGGCTTTGCGGCGGTCAAGTGGTCGCGGAAGCCGGACGAGGCCGCGGTGACCGCGCCTGCGGCGATCGACTCGGCGCTTGAAGAGCGCATCGACGATGAGCTCCGAGACCTCGACTAGCCGGGTCCGGGTGAAGCCGGACACTACCGAAGGTCAAGGTCAGGTCCGGCGCGACAGCAATGCCGGTAGTGTTCGCCTTCAGCCGGACCACGGTACCGACCAAACCGACCCTGGTCTGCAACCCTGGCAGTTCTTCGTACTCGCCGCGCTCGGATGCGCCACCGCCGTCACCTTCGTGTCGCGCGGTCAGGGTCCGACTGTCGTCATCCTGCTTGGCATCCTGATGGGGACCGCTGCGCTCGTCGGTTACGCGGCGCTTCGCACGTTCCGCCCGCTCGTCACCGCGGAGGACGACCGCACGGTCATGGTCGGCCAGCGGACGAGAGTGGCGCTCGAACGGGAGAAGCTGCTGACGCTCCGCTCGATCAAGGAGCTCGAGTTCGACCGCGCGATGGGACGGCTGTCCGACGAAGACTGGAAAGAGATGTCCGGCCGTCTGCGTTCGCGCGTCGCGCGGCTGATCAGGCAGCTCGATGCCGGCACGGGGTATCGGGAGCAGATCGAACGGGATCTCGACGCTCGGCTAAAGCCTTCGCGCTCCGAAGAGAGCGATGGGAACGCTCGGCTAAAGCCTTCGCGCTCCGAAGAGAGCGATGGGAACGCTCGGCTAAAGCCTTCGC
>DASSGK010000313.1:0-9438 GCA_035693505.1 Vicinamibacterales bacterium | reverse complement strand
CCAGACCGTCTACGTGGCGGACGGCCAACGGCCGCGCGTCATCGGCACGCTCGAACGGTCGGCGGCTGAACTGAAGTCCCTCATCAAGCCGGACGACTGGAACCAGATCCACATCATCGCGCGCGGCAACACCATCATCCAGATCCTCAACGGCGCGGTTTCGAGTATCGTCATCGACGATGATCTCAAGAATCGGGCGCTAGGTGGCCTGATTGGCGTGCAGCTGCACGTCGGCGATCCGATGAAGGTGCAGTTCCGCAACATCTGGCTCAAGGGGGCGCTATGAGGGGACTAGGGACTAGGGGCTGGGGACTGGCTGTAGCGCTCGCGTTGCTCGCGCTCGGTGGCGTTTACGCCCAGGCGCCGTCGCAGCCGGACTGGAAAGCGCTCGAGCCCGAGATGATGCAGCAGTTCCAGGCGGTGCTGCGCTTCGACACGCGCAACCCGCCCGGCAACGAGCACATCGTCGCCGACTATCTCAAGGGCGTGTTCGACAAGGCCGGCATCCCGGCGCAGATCTTCGCGCTCGACGCGAACCGCTCCAACGTGGTTGCGCGCCTGAAGGGGAACGGCAAGAAGAAGCCGATCCTGATCCTCGGCCACAGCGACGTCGTCACCGTCGACGAGGCGAAGTGGACGTTCCCGCCGTTCAGCGCGACCCGGGACGGCGGCTGGGTCTACGCCCGCGGCACGGTCGACGACAAGGACAACCTCACCGCCGGGTTGATGACGATGCTGCTGCTGAAGCGGTTCAACGTGCCGCTGGACCGCGACGTCATCTTCATGTCGGAAGCGGGCGAGGAGGGCTCGTCGAACTTCGGCATGCAGTTCATGGTCAACCAGCACTACCCCGAGATCGAGTCGGAGTACTGCCTCGCGGAAGGCGGCGGTGCGATCCGGATCGGCGGCGTCGCCAAGTATACGACCGTCGAGACACTGGAGAAGATCCCGCGCGGCATCGAGCTGGTGGCGCACGGCATCTCGGGGCACGGATCGATCCCGCTGAAGTCGAACGCAATCGTCCACCTCGCCGGTGCGGTCGCGCGCGTCGGAGAATGGCGCCCGGAGATCCGCTTCAACGAGACCACCGGCACCTACTTCCGTGGCCTGGCGCAGATCGCCGCGCCGGAGAACGCGAAGTACTACCGCGACGTGCTGTCGACCGATCCGAAGCTGCGCGCTGCCGCAGACGAGTGGCTCTTCGAGAACGAGCCGCTGCACTCGTCGATGCTGCGCACGTCGGTCTCGCCGAACATCTTCGCCGGCGGCTACCGCTCGAACGTGATCCCGTCCGAGGCCAAGGCGACGCTCGACGTGCGCGCCCTGCCCGACGAGGATCCGATCACGTTCCTCGAGCAGGTCAAGAAGGTCGTCAACGATCCCGCCGTCGACGTGCACTTCACGTCGCAGAATATCCGCCCGGCGTCGACGTTCGATGCGCGCCTCGACTCGGAGCCGTACAAGGTGCTCGAGGCGGCGGCGAAGCGGATCTACGAGACCATCACGCTGCCGACGATGAGCACGGGCGCGACCGACATGGCGCCGCTGCGCGCGCGGGGCGTCCAGTGCTTCGGCATCGGCGCGGCGATCGACATGGAGGATGGGCCGAAGGGCTTCGGGATGCACAGCGATCAGGAGCGGCTGCTGGAAACGGAGCTGTATCGTTTCGTGCGTTACAACTACGAAGTCGTCGTGGACTTGGCGAGGGCTAAGTGATGATTCGGAGCGCGAAGGCTTTAGCCGAGCGGTGTCGCTCGCCTCAAAGGCTCGCGCTCCTTCTGTTGTTGATCGCACGCACGGTCATACAGGCGCAACAGCCGGCCTCGCCCGATTGGCGCACCCTCGAGCCCGAGATCATGCGGCACTACCAGGCGGTGCTGCGCCTCGACACCACCAACCCGCCGGGCAACGAGCACCTGGCGGTCGAGTATCTCAAGCACGTGTTCGACGCCGAGAACATCCCGTCCCAGGTCTTCGCGCTCGACCCCAATCGTTCGAACATCGTCGCTCGCCTGAAGGGGAACGGCAAGAAGCGGCCGCTGCTCATCATGGGACATACCGACGATGTCACCGTGGACGCGTCGAAATGGAAGTTCCCGCCATTCAGCGCAACGCGAGACGGCGGCTACGTCTACGCGCGGGGCACGATCGACGACAAGGACAACCTCACCGCGGGGCTCATGACGATGGTGATGCTGAAGCGGATGCAGGTGCCGCTCGATCGCGACGTCATCTTCCTCGCGGAGTCCGGTGAAGAGGGGAACTCGAACTTCGGCATTCAGTTCATGGTGGCGCAGCACTTCGACCAGATCGATGCCGAGTACTGTTTTGCGGAAGGAGGCGGCGTCACCCGGATCGGCGGCGAGGCGCGGTTCGCGACGGTGCAGGCGACCGAGAAGATCCCGCGCGGCATCGAGCTGACGGCTCGTGGAATCTCCGGGCATGGATCGATTCCGCTGAAGTCGAAAGCCATCGTGCACCTGGCCGCCGCGGTCGCCAGGGTCGGCGAGTGGCGGCCCGAGGTGCGCTTCAACGAGACGACGGGCACGTATTTTCGCGGCCTGGCGGCGATCTCGCCGCCTGATGTCGCGGCCCACTACCGCGACGTGCTGTCTTCAGATCCGAAGGTGCGCGCGGCCGCCGACGACTGGCTGGCCGAGCACGAACCGCAGCATGCGTCGATGTTGAGGACGTCGGTCTCGCCCAACATCTTCACGGGAGGGTACCGGTCGAACGTGATTCCGTCGGAAGCGAAGGCGACGCTCGACGTTCGCATGCTGCCGGACGAAGACCCGGCGCGGTTTCTCGAACAGGTCAAGCGAGTCATCAACGATCCGGCGGTCGACGCTCATTTTCCATCGCAGAATACCAGGCCGCCGGCGCCCGCGGCGCGCCAGGATTCGGAGCCCTTCAAGGCCATCGAAGCGGCGAACACGCGCATCTACAATGTCCCCACGCTGCCGACCATGAGCACGTTCGCGACCGACATGGCGCAGCTGCGCGCGAAAGGCATGCAGTGTTACGGGATTGGTCCCGCGGTCGATCTCGAGGACGGCCCCAAAGGGTTCGGGATGCACAGCGATCAGGAGCGTCTCCTCGAGGCCGAGCTCTATCGATTCGTACGATTCAATTATGAGGTTGTGGTAGATCTGAGCCGTGCACGGTGACCGCACAAAGGGCTTGGAGCTGAGCGCTCACGGCCTGGGCCTGGGTGCCGTGGTGGCGTTCGCCATGGTTGCCACCGTCGCCCTTCACGCACAGCAGCCGACCTTCACGGGCGCCAACCGCACGGTTGCCGTGTTCGCGACGGTGACCGACGCGAACGGCCGGCTCGTGCCCGACCTGACGCGCGAGCAGTTTCAAATCGACGACAACGGCGCCCGCCAGGAGCTCACGCTGTTCGGGAACGACATCCAGCCGATCACGGTGGTGATGCTCCTCGATCGCAGCACGAGCATGCGGCGGAATTTCGAGCTCGTCGAGAAGGCCGCCGAGGAATTCGTCAACGTGATGCTGCCTGCCGACAAGGCGCGCATCGGCAGCTTTTCCGATCGCATCCAGGTGGACCCGCGGGACTTCACGTCGAACCACGACGAGCTGCTGAGAATTCTGCGCACGGAACTGCAGTTCGAAGGACCGACGCCGCTGTGGAACGCGGTCAACGTCGGCATCACGGCGCTGCTGCACCAGCAGGGCCGGCGCGTCATCCTCGTCTTCACCGACGGCATGGACTCGCCGATGAACTTCAGCAACAACAACAGCAGCCTCAAGGACGTGATGAAGCGGGCCGAGGAAGAAAACGTGATGGTGTATGCCATCGGCTTCGCCGGCTCGTCCGGCGGCGGCACGCACTACGGCGGTCCGGGCGGCGGCTACGGCGGAGGGTACCCCGGTGGCGGCGGGCGCGGCCGCGGCGGATACGGCGGCGGCGGGCGCGGGTATGGCGGTGGCGGGTACGGCGGTGGCCGGCGCCCGATGCAGTCCGACAAACCGGATGAAGGCCTGCCGAAGATCGCGTCCGCGACCGGCGGCGGCTACTTCGAGCTCACCTCGACGGACGATCTCGCGTCGACGTTCACGCGCGTCGCCGACGAGCTGCACCACCAGTACGCGCTCGGGTTCACGCCGTCCAAGCTGGATGGCAAGATGCACACCCTCGCGCTGAAGATCTCGCAAACTGGTCTGACCGCCCGCGCCCGCAAGAGTTATCTCGCAACGGCGCCGCGCTCCTGACACGATCAGAAGAAACCGCGGAGACCGCATCCTTCGGTTTTTTCTTTCCGGAAACTAACATTTGCTCCGATGCGGCCGAAGGTGCATATTCTCCCTGCGAACGCATCGCATGACACGGAGGATGACAGTGAGGAATTTGTTGATCGCGTCGATCTTGTGCGCAGCCGTCGGTATCGTCGTGTTCGCCGGACAGACGCCGGCCCCGCAGACGCCTGCACCGAGCGCCGATCCGTATGCCAACAACGCCGCGCCCGGCGCGACGGCGTTCCCGCTGGCGGCGCCAGCCGGAAAGGACAGCGGCGCGCGGATGACGGCGCCCGCCGGCGCCGTCAATCAGGGACCCTTCGATCCCACGACCTGGAAGTACGGCACCGCGTTCAATCCACCGGCCGGCGCGAAGATCTGGAACCCGGTGAAGCTGAAGCTGATGGCGGGCGGAAAGGTCACCGGCGGGACGGTGTTCAGCGCGACGGATCCGGCCACCTACTGCGCGATGGCCAACGCCGGCTACGACTTCATCTGGACCGAGATGCAGCACAACGATCGCGACTGGCAGGCGGTCGCGCGCATGTGGCGCACCTGTCCGAACGCCAAGGCGGTGCCCGGTGTGCGCGTTGCGTACACCGACGAGCGTGAGATCCAGCACGCGCTCGACGCCGGCGCGCTGGTCGTCGTGGTGCCGACGGTGGACTCGAAGGAGGAGGCGATTGAAGCGCGCAACTGGACCTACTTCCCGCCGCTCGGCCGTCGCAGCAACGGCGGCGGGCAGGCGTTCGAAGGCTCGATGTGGGGCAACGTGCCCGGCGGCTATCGCAACACGATCAACGACAACGTCGTGCTGATCGAGATGATCGAAACGCTCGACGGGCTGAAAGACGCGGACGAGATTGCCAAGGTGCCCGGCGTCTCGGCGGTGTTTGCCGCCAGCGGCGACCTCGGCAACTTCTCCGGCTTCAGGCAGGGCACACCTGACTACGAACGCGCCATCAACATCGTCCACGACGCGGCGATCAAGGCGGGCAAGCGGTTGTGCGGTCCGATCGCCTGGCGCGATCGCCCCGATTTCACCTGCTTCCAGGCCGGCAGCGAAACGGCCGCCATCGCGAAAGGCGTCGCGGCCGAGCTCGGCAACCTGGCCAACACACAGGGCAAACCGGAGGTGGGTCCGTTTGCCGCGCCGGCAAAACAGTAAGACCCCCGGCCGTTTGGCCGCGATGTAGAGAACCGCGAACCGGCTCCGACTACCCTGCGGACGCGCCAGGACGCGCGTCGGAGGGAGCAGCGCCATGAAATACATGCTGATGATGTCGGGAACGAAGGCCGACTTCGAGTGGTACACGAAGTGGTCGAAGGAAGATCTCCGGGCGCAGGTCGCGTTCATGCGGGCGTTCAGCAAGGAGCTCAAGGAGTCCGGCCACTTCGTCGCGACCGAAGGTCTTGGCTTCCCGCACGAGGCCCGGATCGTGCGCGCCGGGAAGAACGGGGAGCCGGTGACCGACGGCGTGTTTCCGGAATCGAAGGAGTTTCTCGCCGGCTACTGGATCGTGGACGTCGAGAACGCGGAGCAGGCGTACCGCATTGCCGCGCGTGCCTCGGCGTCGCCCGGTCCTGGCGGAACGCCGGCCAATATCCCGATCGAAGTGCGTCAGGTGATGAGCGGCATCCCGGACGAACTGGTCCGATAACTAACCTGTCAAGGGCTAAGGGCTAAGGGCTAAGGGCTAAGGGCATATGGTTCATGGTCGATGGTTTTTCCATCTGCCATCTACCATGAGCCCTCAGCCCTCAGCCCTAAGCCATTTTCATAGCGTCATCGTTTCGTCTTCTTGACGAACCCGCCATTCGGCAGATTGTCGAGATCGTCCGTCTTGATGTCCGAGCGGATGTTTTGTAGCTCGTCGTGATAGTCGCGCTCGAAGCGCTCCGTGCCATCGGTGCACGCCCAGGACGACAGTTGATTCGGATCACCCTGGCCCTTGTACCGCGCAATCTGTGGATAGGCGCAGATCGGCCGCGTCTTGTCGGCGACCCCGGCCGTGAAGTGGGACGAGATGAGCCGGTTCGGCGCGATGCCGTGCTCGGCCCAGCGATCCAGCGCCGCGAGGATGTCGTGGTCCGCGTCCATCGCGCCGACATCGTTGGCGAGCGTGTAGGCGAAGCTCGAATTCGGACCCGATCCGCCGCCGCAGTGGTTCACGCCAGGCGCGAGGAACAGCCGGAAGAACTCCTGCGTGTCCTCGAGGTTTTCCCGCGGTGAATTGTGGCGTCCGCGGCCGCGATGGTGGTCGTCCTTGTCGTGATCGTGGTCGTCGAAATCGTCGCCTGATCGATCCGAGAGGCGAAGCCCGCCGCCGGTCACTGCCACGACGCTGTTGTAGTAGTTCAGGCTGCTCCGCGGCTCGAGCGTCGTGTCGGTCCATCCGTGCCACATGAGCAGCTTGCCGCCGCGCGCCTTGAACACGCTCAGGTCGGGGTCGTTCGAGTTGATCCTCGCGGCCAGCTTCGCATCGAAGAACGCGACGTCGCTCGTGTAGTCGAAGTTGTGGAAGTCGAAGGACGGATCCTCGACGATCATGTTCTGCCACAGGTTGTTGATGAACGCGCCGAAACCGACCCAGCCGAACTCGCTGCCGCGCTCGAAGCCCGGGAACAGGCGCAGGCCGTTGGACGGGTCGCTGGGCCCTTCGTAGATCTTCTCGACGGCCGCGACTTCGGTGGCGGTGAGGCAGGTCGGCGCATCGGCGCCCGTGCAGAGCAGCGACGCCGGATTGAAGTGGCAGCGCTGCGGCTCGTTCAGATAGCCGTCCGCCAGCACGCCGCCATCGCGGCCGCCGCACTGCGCGACGACGGCGGCGGTGATCATCGATCGCTTGGCCGGGTTCAGGCTCTCGAGGGCAATCGCGCGGGAGATGAACTCGACGTTCTGGTGCGTCCACTGGTTCCAGGGCGCGCCGGCGATGATCGCGTCGTAGTCCTCCGGGTACCGCTGCGCTTCCATCAACGCCTGATGCCCGCCGTTCGAGCAGCCGTGGAAGTACGAGAGCCGCGGACGATGGCCGTAGAACGCGTCGACGATCGTTTTGCTGGCCTGCGCGGTGACGTGATCGCCGCGATATGCGTAGTCGTTCACTTTTTCAGGATGACCGAGCGCCCAGTTGGCGCTGGAAATCGGATGCCCGAGATCCGAGTTGGCGACCGCGTAGCCGCCCTGCAGGGGACGGACCATAGACGTGTGCCAGATCGCGCCGGTCAGCGCGCCGTTGCCGACGCCGAGGAACTTGCCGTTCCAGTGTGCCGCATCCGGCATCCACAGCTCCATTTGAATGCTGGAGTCGGCCGTAGGCGTCAGCGTCGCCGTCACCTTGCAGAAGGGGAACGGCGCCGACACCGTGATGGTGGCGGCGTTTGCCGCGTTGCTGTTCGCGGTGGTCGTGAATGGCGCCGTGATGTCGGTCGCCGACGTCACGGTTCCATCGAGCAGGTGTGCGCTCGTCAGGCTCGCGCAGGCCGTCGCTGCAATGGGACTCCGCGCGGTGAGCAGCATCGCGGTGGACAGGGCCGAACAGAAGAGAAATGCGATCGCGAAGACTCTCCACTGCTTCATGATCTCCTCCAGTGCGTGCGGCGGCCGTGCGCAGCCGTCAGCGCCGCCGCAGCCTATAGCACGCGATAGGGGAGATCAACGACTCGAACGGACATCGCGACGCCTTGTACTTTTTTTCCGATGTCGTGATGTTGTTCCGATGTAGTGCAGGCCTTCAGGCCTGTCTGCACTCCAGCTCAGCTTATCGAGTCACCCGAAAACCAGACGGCACGCTCGGACGGCCTTTCCAGTACGTCAGCAACTGACGCAGTGCCTCGGGCTGATTCGCAGGCGGCACCTGATTGGCTTGATCGCGCGTGTTGATGCCGTGGCACGACGTGCACACGCGGATCTCGCCCGGCTGCATCGTCACCCAGTAGCGTTCGCGGACGACGGGCGTGCCGGTCGGATCAAGCAGTTGCCATGACAGCGCGCGCCGCGCCGGCACGAACGCCGCGACCGAGCCATCGGACGCGATCGTGACCGACGCCGCGGGCGCTCCATTCACGGTCGGATTCGTCACCGCCGGATCGTGCAGGTATTGCGCGATGACGCGGCGTCCAGCCGATGGGCTGACGGTGCCGCCGAGGCCGCGGATCTGATCGGCCTGAAAGAGTTGCAGGTGCGAAATGTCGTAGATCTTGCCGCCGGCGCCGAGCGTTTGCGTCGACGTGCCGGCGACGCGCAGGTTGAACGGCTGCTGCTTGTCGTTCCGATCGCGTGTGGTGACGTTGTTGGAGACGATCAGCGCGAGCTTCTGCTGGCGCAGATACGCCTGCAGATCCGAGACGGTGACGTTCTGCTGTGCGAAGACCTGCTGGACGGATGCGGACAGCGGCGTGGCCGCATGCGACGGCCTGGTCCGCGCCCGCACTTCGACCGGGTCGAGCTCCCAGAGCGGGCCGGAGTACGTCACGAGGACGTCCGGATCGTACCAGGTGACCGACTTGCTGATACCCGGCGTCAGCGTGGCTCCCGCCACGTACCAGCTGCCGGAGAGCGTCAGGGTCTTCAAGCGGAGCGCATACCGGGAGCCCGGATTCTGCCGCGTCCCCGTGTTGATGTCGTTTCTCGTCTCGCTCGTGTGCACCGTGACGACCGTTCCGTTCGACAGCGGCAGCGGATTGCGGTACAGGCCGGAATCATTCGCGCTCGGCGTGTCGGTGTAGGTATGGGTATCGCGGTGCGTGACGTATGTGATGATCGTTTGATCTGGATTGAAACCGAGCGGCGCGTTGAACTTCACGATCTGACCGGAGGCGTGCGTGGAGAACTCCGGCGCGTCGATGCCGTAATAGGTGCCGGGCACCGTCGGGTCTTCCTTGATCTGGAGGAAGTTCTCGATGACGTTCGGGTTCGTTCGCGGCGTGGCGGTCGAGTGGTACGTCAGGTTCGGATCGTCGGTCAGGCTGCGATCGAAGTAGCCGTGGAACTCGTGGCGTCCGAGGTGATTCACTGTTTCTTCTTCGGTACCGTCCTCGTTGACCATCCAGGGAAAGAAGTCGTTGAACGTGTGGCCGGCCAGATTGGTGCCGGCCAGCAGGTCCGTGCGGCTCGAACGCGGCTCCGGAAAGATCTCCGTCCGATCGTTCAGCCGCGCGGCGGTCGCGGACTCGTCGCTG
>DASSGK010000312.1:0-8139 GCA_035693505.1 Vicinamibacterales bacterium | reverse complement strand
GATCTCGATTTTCTCGCGGCGAAGCCGATACGAGCGCGACGAGAAAATCGAGATCTGACCCCGATAGCAGCCGTGGTCGTGATTCTTGCCCTCGTCGCGGGCGGCTGGCTGTGGTGGCGACGCGCGGCGACGCCGGCGATGGTCTCCGGCGCGTGCCGGGGCTGCAACGTGCTGCTGATCACGATCGACACGCTGCGCGTCGATCGAGTCGGAGCATTTGGCGGCCGGCCCGGACTCACACCGCGGCTCGATCAACTGGCGTCCGCAGGGCTTCGCCTGACGCGCACCTACAGCGCGGCGCCGCTGACGCTGCCGTCGCACGCGTCCATCCTGACCGCCGTCTCACCACCCGTGCACGGGCTGCGCGCCAACGGGCTGTTCCGCCTCGGCCCGAATCTGCCGACGCTGGCGACGGTTCTCAAAGCGCAGGGTTATCGAACGGGCGCCTTCGTCGGCGCATTCGTGCTCGACGCACGCTTCGGCCTGAACCGCGGGTTCGACGTCTACGACGATCGCTACGGCGAGAAGCCAAGCGACGATCCCGCGGAAGGCGCCGAACGACGCGCCGAGGACGTGATCAAGCCAGCGGCAAACTGGATCATCCAGGGCTCAGGGCTTAGGGCTCAAGGCTCTCAGACCGCCCAAGCGGAGCCCTCAGCCCTTAGCCCTCAGCCCTCCTCAGGCCAGCCCTCAGCCCTTAGCCCTCAGCCCTCCTCAGGCGCGAAGCCTTCCGCCCCCAGTCCCTGGTTCGCGTGGGTCCACCTCTACGATCCGCACGAGCCCTATCGCGCGCCCGAGCCGTACGCTTCGCAACACGAGCCTTACGACGCGGAGGTCGCGTACACCGACGCGATGGTCGGCCGGTTGCTCGACGAGCTGCAAGCGGCCGGTCGGCTCGAGCGGACGCTCGTGATCGTCGCCGCCGATCACGGGGAGAGCCTTGGCGAGCACGGCGAACGCACGCACGGCGTCTTCGTCTACGACGCGACCATGCGAGTACCGTGGATCATCTCTCAGGGTTCAGAGTTCAGGGTTCAGGGTTCAGGGTCAGGGTTCGGGGTTCAGGGTTCAGGGTCAGGGTTCGGGGTTCAGGGTTCAGGATCCGGAGCGGCGTTCGATGGTCTCGTACGGTTGATCGACCTTTCACCCAGCGTGCTCGATCTGGTTGGGGTCGCTGCTCCGGCTGAATTCGAAGGGCGCTCGGTGGTGCCGGCCGTCAATAGCGCTGCGACTGTCCTGCTGAATCCGGACACGCCTGACAAGACTGCGTATCTGGAGGCGATGGACGCCAACCTCACGCGCAATTGGGCGCCGCTGACCGCCGTCGCGACGCACGACTACAAGTTGATCGATCTGCCGAACGCCGAGTTGTACGACCTGAAGGCTGACCCAAAGGAAACGACCAATCTCTTCTCGCGCGACGCGGAGCGCGCGCGCACGCTCGAGTCGCTGCTCCGCGGCATGGCGACGTCGTTTCAGGCGCGCGGATCGTCGGGAGAAAAGACGGCGCTGAGCGCGGACGCGCGGCAACGGCTGCAGGCGCTCGGCTACGTCGCGTCGAGCGCCGACCCGGGCACGCGCGTCTACACCGCCGCGGACGATCCCAAGACGTTGATCTCCGCGTCCAACGATCTCGATCGCGCGGTGAAGGCGTTCAACGCCGGCTCACGCGCCGAGGCGATGAGCGCGGTGCGAACGATCATCCGCGAGCATCCATCCTTTTCGACGGCGCAGGGACAACTGGCGTCGATGCAGCGCCAGTCGGGCGATCTGCCCGGCGCGATCGCGACGCTCGAAGCGATGGTCCGCCGCGGCATCGCCGATCAGCGGCTGATGATCGTCCTCGCCGACTATCTTGCGGCGTCCGGTGCGCTGCCAAAAGCGCTCGGCCTTCTCGACGCGGTGATTGCCGCGCATCCCGACGAAGTGGAGGCGCACAATTCGCTGGGTGTCGTGGCGATGAGGATGGGCCAGCACGACAGGGCGCGCCAGGCTTTCAAGAAGGTCCTCGAGCTCGATCCGACGTCGGCGACCGCCTACGCGAACCTCGGCGCGGACGCGCTGTCGTCCGGCGATCTTCAAGGCGCGGTCGGCGATCTGAGCCGGTCGCTCGAGCTCGACCCGCGTCAGCTCACAGTGCTCTACAACCGCGCGATGGCGCTGGACGCGCTGGGCCGTCGCGACGAAGCGAGGCGGGACATGGAGCGCTTCATCGCTCAAGCGCCGCCGGCACGGTATGCCCGGGAGATCGTCGAGTTCAAAAAGCTGCTGGGGAGATAACGCTGGCGGGAGTCTGGTGGGGAGGGATAGGCAGGATGGGCGGGATAGGCGGGATGGGCAGGACGGGAAAAGAAAAAAGGCGGGAAGGCTGAAGGGTTTCCCCTCCCGCCTATCCCGCCTGTCCTGCCCTTCCAGCCTATCCCCGTCTTACCAGATCAAACGGAAGCCGATGCGCGCGGTGCGCGGTCCCAGAATCGCCGTGGGCTGCTGGAAGTTCGGGCCAGCGAGGTTGGCGATGGTCTCGGCCGCGTACTGGTTCGTCAGGTTGAAGCCGTCGACAAACAGACGGACCTTCAGGTAGCTGCCGAGCGGAACGGTCTTCTCGACGCGGAGGTCGACGACCGAGATGTTGTCCTGGCGGTACGCGTTGTACGGCGTCGCGAAGACCGCCGTCGCCGTGTTGCTCGGGGTCGCGAAGCTCCCTGTCTGACCGGCTCCCGCGCTGAACGTGCACGCGCACGAAGCAGGCGCCGACACCGAGACGCGACGCGCGTAGTTCTGACCCGCCTGGAACCGATACACCGCGCTCAGCAGGATGCCCCACTTTGCGTTGTAGGTTACGTTCGCCTTCCCACTATAGGTGGAGAAGTCGTAGTCGAACGGACCGTTCGGCGTATTCGGGTAGCCGTACGGGAAGTCGTGCTGCCAGGTGTAGCCGAAGCCGGCACCGAGCGAGTAGTTGTGGCTCTGGCGCTTGTTCACCGACAGCTCAAACGTCTTGTAGCTGCCGTTGTCCGGCGTGTTCATGATGACCGAATTCGCCGGATACAAGCAGTTGGCAGTCGGCGTCGTCTGAGTCGCCGTGCATCCCGAGATCGCCGAGGTCGGGATGCCGAACGCCTGCAGCGTCTGGTCGTCGCTGTTGCCGGTGATGCCGTCGGGACCCGGATCGATGACGTTGAACGGCACGGTGTAGGCCGATGCCGGACGATTGGGTTGGAATCCGACCGTGCCCACCTGGTTCTTCACGGTGTAGTACACGAACCCGGTCCGCAGGCCGACGCCTTCGGTCAGCTGCTGTTCGATGTACGCGGTCGCCTGGTGCGACAACGGCTGCGAGATGTTCGGGTCGACGCTGATCGCGCCGGCCAGTGCTGAACCGGTCAGCGCGTTGGTGGTGTACTTCGTCCCGGTCGTCGGATCAGTGTAGTAGACCGGATCGGTCGCGCCCGCCACCTTCGACGAATAGGTGATGCTCTTGACCTGCTGGTTCGGATTCGCGCTCGACGCGACGCCGACGCCCGGGTTGAAGCGATACATCCCGTAGTTCACCTTCAGCACCGTCTTGCCGGTCCCGAGCAGATCGTAGGACATCCCGAGGCGAGGCACGAACGACCGCCACTGCACGTAGTGCGTTTCGCAGAAGGCCGGGTTCGTCGAGCACGACGCCGATGGAATCGACACTCCGGTCGGGAAGTTGTAGGCGAGCTGCGTCTGATCCGGCGTGAACACGTCGTAGCTGTCGTAGCGGATGCCGAGATTGAACGTCGCCCGGCCGACCGCGTACTGATCGGTCACGAAGAAGTCACGCGTGTTCACGCGGTCGATGCTGAGCAGGTTGCCGCTCGGCCCGTCGCCGAGGCTGCCGACCTGGGTCGCCGTCGGCGCGTAGAACGCGAACGAGCTCGGCGCGCCGCTGGTCGCGATGGTCGTGCGCTGGTTGCCCGACGCCACCTGCGTATAGCCGTACCAGCCGTATTCGAACAGCATCTCGCCGCCAACCTTGAAGTTGTGCGTGCCGCCCCAGCCGTCCTTGAAGTAGGTGATCGAACCGGTCGCCTGGAGACGACGGCGGTCGGTCTGTTCCTTCTGGTCGGCGCCGAACAGCTGTGTCTGCTTGTTGTCGAAGATTTCCGGGGTCGTAACGTCGCTGTTGGCGAGCAGCGGGAAGTAGTAGCCGAAGCCGCCGTAGCGCGCTTCCGCGAACATGTTCTTGTTCAGCGTGCCGTTCCACTCACCCTTGTAAATCCAGCTGCCCGAAATCTGCTTCAGGGTGCCGTCGAGCGAGGTGTAGTTCAGGGCCGACTGCGGAAGGCGGTTCGGCTGCACTTTCTGACCCCACTGGTAGTACCCGATCAGCTTGTTGTTCTGGTTCACCTGGTAGGTGACCTTGCCGGAGGGGTTCCACAGCTTGGTGTCGAAGCTGGTGCCGGCGATCGGACCGATGAAGTTCGGCTGGCCGACCGAGGTCTTCTGGTTGCGATACGAGAAGTACCACCACACCTTGTCCTTCTCGATCGGACCGCCCACGTTGATGTTCGTGTCGCGGTACTTCAGCGTCTCGTTGCTGTGCGGACGGATGTTGCCGCCCGGGTTGGAGACGGGATCGTAGAGGAACTTCGTCGGAACGTTGTTGATGATGTTCTCGCCGATCATCCCGTTGGTCTCGTAGTCGTCGTAGAACTCGCCCTGGAACTTGTTGCCGCCCGACTTGCCGAGCATCTGGCTCTGCACGCCCGGGGTCGGCATCTCCGCGCCCTGGCCGATCGTACCGAGGAATACTTCTTCAAAGGAGCCGTAGTCGACGTAGAAGCCGGCGCCGGCGGTGCCTTCCGTGGTGTTGATGCCCTCGACGAGGACGCGGTTCTGTCCGGAGTAGCCGTACGCGGTGTAGCCGGTCTGCGTGCCGGCGCGGTTGCCGCCGACGTCGATGCGGCCCATGGTCACCGACGGCGTGACGGCGAGCAGCGACCACAGATCGCGCGAGTTGGGAATTTCCTGGAGCGCTTCCAGCTTGAAGTTCTGCTGCACGCGGGTGTTCGACGTGTCGATGACCGGCGAGTCGCCGGTGACCGTCACGGTCTCCTGCAACGAGGCAACCGCGAGCTCAACGTTCACGGTCGCGCTGAACCCCATCGAGATCTGGATGTTCTCGCGCTTCAGCGTGTTGAACCCTGGGAGCTCGAACGTCACCGTGTAGGTGCCGGGAGGCAGCGCGGGGAAACGATAGTTGCCGCCGCTGTCGGTGACGGAGCTCTGCACGCCCATCGACGAAGGGCTCGTCGCGCTCACGGTGACGCCCGGGAGCACGCCGCCGCTGGTGTCCGCAACCTTGCCATTGATTGAACCGGTGGTGCTCGCGCCACCGCCTTGCGCAAACGCATGCGTTGAGGCGAGCAGGCACGCAGCCAGCACCGCAACAATCACATGGAACCCTCGACGTCTCATGAACGCCTCCTCTTTCGTGAACACGCACACTGTTTCAGCCGCCGTGCGCTTTTGGACTAGTAGTGCATTCCGGACAGGCAAACGCCGTGCTCGACCGCGAAGTGCGGCAGGTTAGCATCGAAGATGAGTCGGCGCAACGACTTACACGTCGTTTTTGTTAAGACATCCGGAGACATTTCGACGATTATCCAAGAGTCAGGATCCTGGAATTCACGCGTCCGAATACGAACGATCGGCTCTGCCGCCAATCAGCCCGCCGTGAGGCTTTGGATTACTATGGCCAGTCGATGGCGAGGCACGGTTTTTCGGTCGCGGCACTCGCGCTGTGCCTCGCGATCGTCTGGTCGGCACGCATTCCCACACAAGGCCAGACCGCCGGCGGTCAGGCTTCGGCCGGCGCGACGCTGGTGGGCGCGAGCGTGTGCGCGACGTGCCATCAGGACGTCCATGACGGCTGGAAGAGCGCCCGTCACAGCAAGATGATCCAGCCGGCCAGCGCTGCGAGCGTGGAAGGTGATTTCTCGAAGACCAGAATCACGCTTCGCGGCCAGCCGTTCCAGTTGCGCGTCGCCGACGGCCAGTACTTCATCACCGAGTCGAACATCACCGGCAAGCCGCGGGAACATCGGGTCGAGTACACGCTCGGCAGCCGCAGAATCCAGCACTACCTGACGACCATCGAGAAGGGACGCATCATCGTTCTCACACCCAGCTGGGATGTGCAGCGGCGGACCTGGTTCGACAACATGGAAATCGTCCGGCCTGACGAGAACGACCAGACGCCCGTCCAGCAGTGGAACAAGAACTGTTTCGGGTGTCACGTCAGCGAGCAGGACAACCACTACGTCCCCGCGACCCAGACGTACAAGACGGCGTGGAACGACTTCGGCACGACCTGCGAGCGGTGCCACGGTCCGGGGAGCACGCACGTCGAGCGATATCGCGGCGGGAATCGTGCCGGCGGCGATCGGGCGATCGTGCGGCCGACGCGCCTCGATCCGAAAACGAGCAGCATGATCTGCGCGCAGTGCCATTCACTGCGCGACGTCATCGGCCCCGGCTTCATCGCCGGGCAGGATTACTTCGATCACTTTCAGCCGGTGCTCGAATACGGACCGCGCAAGGAGTCAGACCCGACGTATTGGCCCGACGGCCGGCCTCGCCGTTTCTCGAACGACGCGCTCGGCCTCTGGCAGAGCGCGTGCTTCCTTCGCGGCGGCGCCACGTGCACGAGCTGTCATAGCAACCCGCACACGCCCGACGTGGACAGGAATCCGCAGCTGGGAAAGGCCAGCGACGCGCTCTGCATCAACTGTCACAAATCCATTGGTGAGGCGGTCACATCCCACACGCGGCACAAGGCCGGCAGCCGCGGCAGTTCCTGCGTCGAGTGCCACATGCCGCCGACGGTGCTGAGCATCAAGGCGCGCATTCGCGATCATTCGATGAGCCTGCCGGCACCGGAAAACACGGCGCGGTTCGCGATTCCGAATGCCTGCAACGAATGTCATGCCGACAAGCAGCCGGCGTGGGCGGTGGATGTGCTCGCGAAGTGGTGGCCGCAGGGTCGCCGCGCGAAGCTGGTGGCCCGCGCCGAAGCATTCACCGGCGGGCGCGCCGGAAACCCCGAAGCGCTCGACGGGCTGATCGCGATCGCCGGCGATGCGAACGCTGGACCGCTGGTGCAGGCGAACGCCGTCGGCTACCTCTCGAACTACTCGCAGGGACGCGCGCTGGACGCGCTCGTCGCCGCATCGAAATCGCCGCATCCCGCGATTCGCTCGGCCGCGCTTTCGGCGCTCGGCGTCGTCACGGGCGATCCGACGCTCCGCCGCTCCACGCTCCTCGCGGCGCTCGACGATCCGTCGCGCGCGGTTCGCATGGCGGCGCTCACCGGATTGATCAACCAGGGCGGAGGTCCGCCGGCGGGTGAGGACATGCAGCGCTTCCGCCGCGTGAGCCTCGAATTCGCGGCGCGCGCCCGTCCTCACCAGGACGATGCGGCCATTCAACGCGACCTGGGCCTGATCCAGATGCTCGCAGGCGATCTCGACCCCGCGGGGGACGCGCTTCAGATCGCGATGGGACTCGAGGCCGATCGGCCGTCGGTCAGGTTTCTACTCGGGATGGTCCGCTTCGGACAGCGCCGCCTCGACGAGGCGCTGACGCTGCTGAAGCAGGTGCCGGCGTCCGACCCGTATTACGCGGCCGCGCAGACCCAGCTGCACAAGCTCCAGCCCTGAGGCGCCAGGCCGGACTTCTAGTTCCGGCTGCTTTGAACCTGCTTGAGGGCCTCGTCGATCAGCCGCTCGTTGTCTTCTTTGGTGAGATTGCGCTGGATGATCTTCGAGGCGATCATCACGGAGAGATCGACCGCTTCCCGCCGAATCTGCTCGAGCGCCCGGCTGGTCTCGAGCTGGATCTGACGCTCCGCGTTCTTGACGATGTTGTCGGCTTCGGTGCGCGCCTTGGTGCGGATCTCCTCCCGCAGCCGATCGCCGTCGACCCGGCCTTGCGAGACGATGCCTTCCGCGTCGACGCGCGCCTGCTGGATGATCCTCGCCGACTCGGCGTTCAGCCGCTCCAGCTCGTTCTTCGCCTGCTGCGCGTCGTCCAGCGACTTGCGGATCGCGTTCTGACGCGTCTCGAGCGCTTCGAGCAGCGGGCCCCAGGCGAGCTTCTTCAGCGCGA
>DASSGK010000311.1:0-8477 GCA_035693505.1 Vicinamibacterales bacterium | reverse complement strand
GTCGCGCCGTTCGGCTTCGGCTATGCGCTGCCGTGGATCTTCGGCGTGAACCCGCCGATCGAGCTGCAGCTCACCGCCGTGCTGCTCGCCGTGGTTCCGCTGACGTTTGCGTGTGCCATCGTTCGATATCGCCTGCGCGACGTCGAGGTGATCGTCAAGCGAGGCTTCGAGTACACGGCGTTTCTGGCGGCGAGCGTCGCGCTCTACGCGGCGCTGCGCAAGCTGACCGCCTTCATATTCGTCAACGATGCGGACGATCACAACTGGATCATCGCTGCGCTCGCCACGCTGGTGATCGTGCTGCTCGCGCGTCCCGTCAAAGAGTCGGTGCAAAACGCGCTCGACCGTGCGTTCTACCGCGATCGCTACGACTACCGCCGTGCGCTCGTCGCGTTCGCGCGCGATTTGAACAGCGACCTCGACATCGTCAGGCTCAGCCAGCGTCTGGTTTCGCGCATCGTCGAAACGCTGGTCGTCGACAAGATGGCGCTCATGCTGGCGGCCGGAGATCCCGGCGACCTGGGAGACGAGAAGCCCGGGGACTACAAGTCAATCGGCGACTATGGGTTTTCGCACGAAGTCCCGAGCCTGTCACGCCGCTCGTCGATGATGTCGCGGCTCGACGGCGGTCACACCGTGGCGCTCGACGATCCCATCGTCGCTGCGCGCTTTCTCGCGGAAGAAGTCGAAGCCTGGCGCGATGCCGGGATCTATTACTTCGTACCGTGTGTGTTCGAGGGCCGGACCATCGCCGTTCTTGCGCTGAGCCGCAAGGAAACCGACGAGCCTTTCAACAGTGAGGATCTCGGCCTGCTGACCGCGGTCGCCGGCCAGGTTGCGACCGCAATCGAGAACGGCCGCTTGTACCGGCAGCTGCACCTCAAGGCGGAAGAGCTCGGGCGGATGCGCGAGTTCAACGAGAACATCCTCGAGTCGCTCGACAACGGCCTCGTGGTGTTCGACGCGGACGAGAAGATCGTCCGCTGGAACCGGGCGCTCGAAGAGTTCTACGGTGTGGCTCGCGAGGTCGCCATCGGTTGCAGGCTCGGAGACGTGTTCGACGCGCCGTTTGTCGAGGCGTTGCGCGCCGCGCGCCAGGATCACCCCTACGGGGCGACGCTGCACCGGGTGCCGCTCTCCTCCCGTGACGGCAGCATGCCGCGCCTTCTCGTCAACGCGACCGAGGTCCCGCTCCAGAATGCGGCCGGTGACGACGAGGTGGTCGGGATGCTCATGATCATCGAGGACATCACCCATCGCGTGCAGCTCGAGGAACAGCTGCAGATTTCCGAGAAGATGGCGTCGATCGGCCTGTTGGCGGCCGGCGTCGCGCATGAGGTGAATACGCCGCTCACCGGTATCTCGAGCTTTACGCAGATGCTGCTCGAGGGGGCCGAGCCGGGCGACCCGAAGACCGTTTTGCTCGAGAAGATCGAACGACAGACCTTTCGCGCCGCGAAGATCGTCAATGGTCTATTGAACCTTTCGCGTCCGGGCACAGCGTCTAATGAGCGGGTGGAGGTAGATCTGAACGCCGTCATCACCGATGTCTTCGCCCTGCTGGAGCATCAGTTCGCGGTTGGCAGCATCAAGGTGCGCCGCGATCTCGCGTCGGCACCCATGAGCGTGCTCGGCATCGAGCATCAGCTCCAGCAGGTGTTCTTGAACCTGTTCCTCAACGCCCGCGACGCCATGCCGAGCGGCGGCTGGCTGTCGGTCGCGACGCGCCTGGAGGGCGATCGGGTGGTCGCGGAGGTTGCCGACACCGGTTCCGGCATCCCGTCCGAACAAATCGCACGCATCTACGATCCGTTTTTCACTACCAAGGCTATCGGTCGCGGGACAGGCCTCGGTCTTTCAATCACTTACGGCATCGTGCGCGAGCACGATGGCACGATTCTGTGCGACAGCGCGGTCGGGCACGGCACGCGCTTTACGATGGCGCTGCCGCTGGCGCCTGCCGCCGCTCGTTCGGCACGGGCCAACTAGCCATGGCGACTTCACGAAACGGCACGATCCTCGTCGTCGACGACGAGGAGATCATGCGCGAGATCCTCGAAACGCTGCTGACGCGCGAGGGGTACGACGTCCGCGTCGCATCCTCGGGTGCGGAAGGCCTCGAGATGGCGCGCGCCCTGCCATTCGACGCCGCGATTGTCGACATCATGATGCCGGGCCTCGACGGCATCGCCACGCTCGACGAGTTGAAGCGGATCGACGAGGACCTCAACGTCATCATCATCACGGCATACGCGTCGGTCGAGAGCGCGATTGCCGCGATGAAAACCGGCGCGTTCGACTACATCACCAAGCCGTTCAAGAACGACGAAGTGCTGGTCGTCGTTCGAAACGCCATGGAGCGGCGCCGGCTGCTCAACGAGAACCGCAACCTCCGGCAGAACATCCAGGAGCGGTACCACAAGTTCGCGAACATCATCGGCCGCAGCCCGCGGATGCGCCAGGTGTTCGATCTCATCATCCAGGCGGCGCCGAGCCGTTCGACCATCCTGATTCAGGGCGAGAGCGGAACGGGCAAGGAGCTGGTCGCGCGCGCGATTCACGCGAACTCGTCGAGGTCGGAGCGATCGTTCGTCACCGTGAATTCAGGCAATCTGCCGCCGGATCTTCTCGAGTCGACTCTCTTCGGACACGTCAAGGGCGCGTTCACGGGCGCCGTCTATCCGAAGAAAGGAATGTTCGACCTCGCCGACAAGGGCAGCATCTTCTTCGACGAGATCGGCAACGTCCCGCTCGAGACGCAGGCGAAGCTGTTGCGCGTCATCCAGGAACGCGATTTCATGCGCCTTGGCGGCATGGAGACGATCAAGGTCGACGTCCGCATCATCGCCGCGACCAACGTCGATCTGCGCCAGATGATGGAGGAAGGGAAGTTCCGCGAGGATCTCTTCTATCGGCTGCACGTGATCTCGATTCAACTGCCGCCGCTGCGCGACCGCAAGGACGACGTGCCGCTGCTCGTGCACCATTTCCTCGAAAAGTACGGCGAGGAGAACAAGAAGGGTGGGCTGGAGCTGACGCCCGAGGCACTCGACCTGCTGACCGAATACGACTGGCCGGGCAACGTCCGCGAGCTCGAGAACGTGATCGAGCGCGCCGTGGTGCTCAGCCCGGGCACGACCATCGGCGTCGAGCTGATTCCGGATCACGTTCGCAAGGCGCCGAATTTCCAGATGCCGCAGTTCGTCGTTCCGCCGGAAGGGATCTCGTTCAAGGACGTCATCACGGACTTCGAGAAGCGCCTGATCGAATCGACTCTCGAAGCGGCGGGCGGCGTCCAGAAGCGCGCCGCCGAACTCCTGCACATCAAGCCGACGACGCTGAACGAGATGATCAAGCGCTACGAGATTCGGCCGCGCCGCAAGCGGACACCCAACGGCAACGGGACCGAGCCCGCCGGACCGGTCGCGGAACCGGCGGGAACGGCTGCGGGCCCGCCGTCGGTCGCGGGCGTTGAAAAGTAGGTTAATAGGCGTCCGCAGTCCGCGGCGACCTCAGCGGGCGTTTCTGATCTTCGCGAAGAGCCGTTCGTACTTTCCCAGCACGACGTCCCACCGGTAGTTCTGCGCGATGTAGTCCATGCCGTTGCGGCCGAGGGCCGCTCGCAGCCTGGCGTCCGACGCGAGCAGGTTCAGCGCTTCGACGAACTCATCGCGATCCGCGTAGTACAGGCCGCCGTTGCTTCGGACGCAGTGTTCCACCAACACGGCGCTCCGGGCGTTCGCAAGAATCGGCGTCCCCACCGACAACGCCTCCAGGGCGAGCAGCGACAGGCTTTCATAAGGAGACGGACAGACGACGATCGTCGCCGCCTCCAGCGCCTGCAGGCGCTCGCGGTCCGAGAGTCGTCCGGCGAACCTGATGTAAGGCTCCTCGGGCAGCGCCATCAGCTTCGATCCCATCAAGACGAGCGTCGCGTCGCCGCCGTCCTTCACGTACTGCGTGAAGTACTGGATCAGTTCCTCACAGCCCTTGCCTGGATCGATGCGGCCGCCGTAGAGGACCATCGGGCCGTACAAACGATGGCGGCGCCGGAACACAGCCCCGCGTGCGCGAAGGTGTTCGGGGAAATCGAGCGTGCCTGTCCCACTCTCGAACGCTGCGTCGGGCTCGGTCGCGTCGCCCCCGGCCGTGCTTGGAACCCGCTCGTCGTCCAGCGGCGGCGCCGGAATGCGCGGATACACCTGCTGCTGCGCCAAATCGATGCCGACGCCAACCGTCTCTTCGAGCAACGGCCGTTCGGGGAACTGGACCTCGACGAAACGCCGCTCGCTCTCGGTCAGGTAACAGAGCGCGGCCGGTTTTCGAAAGACGTCTTTGAAGATGTCGAGGCGGATGGCCGGTTCGTCGTGCGCGGTCGAGACGAGAATGCTGCGCTGGGGAGCAACCTCGAGGCCGAGCACCGTCGGCGCGTACAGGTACGTGAAGAAGACGAGGACGTCGTACTGCTGATGATTGCGGCGCAGGAACTCAATCAGGCCCGGACACCACGGCCCCTGCTGCTTCAGCCATTCCATCTCGTCGCCGCGGCTGTGGGGCGTGTTGTAGATCCGATCCGAAAACGCGTTGAACGCATCGATGTCGCGCGAGATCGCGGTGGCGAACCGGCGTACGGTGACGCCGCGGACGCGGTCGGCGCCTTCGGCATACTCGTTCTTCCAGGTCACGTAGTCCTGGGCGCAACTGGTCAGCACATCGATCTCGTGGCTCGGCGCGAGGCGCTCGGCCACGAGGCGGCACAGATGCTCGGATCCCCCGAGCACCTCCGCGCCGTACCGCTGGACGACGAAAGCGATCTTCACGACAGGGTGTGGAGAAGCGCGGTGAGCTCGCGCGTGATGCGGGCGTCGCCGAAGTCGGCGAGCCGGCGGCGCTGGCCGGCGATGACCTGCGCCCGCAGCCCGTCGTCAAAGGCGAGAGCGCCGAGGAGTTCGGCCGCGTATTCGAGGTCTTTCGGCGCGAACTGCACGCCGGCGCCCGCCAGCGTATCGGGAACGGCGGCGGCCGCGTACGCGAGCACCGGCACATCCGCCGCCATCGCCTCGACCAGCGGCACGCAGAAGCCCTCGTGTTCGCTCATCGAGATGTACACGGCAGCGTGACGGTAGAACACCGCGAGCTCTTCGTCGGAAATGGGGCCGGTGAACACGAATCGGTCATTCAGGAGGCGAAACTCCGTCATCAACGCGCGAATCATCGAATAATACCGCGGCACCACGTCGAACCGCCCGACGAAGATGAAGCGATAGTACGCGTCGATGTAGCGCTTGTAGAACTCGGCCAGGCGGATGATGTCTTCGATCTTCTTGTTCGGCGCGATCCGCCCGACGAACAGGAAATTCACGAGGCCGTCGTCGAGGATCGTGTCGAGCGCCGGCCGGCTCGCGGCCTGCGTGACCCGCGACGTGTCGACGGCGATCGGAAAAACGCCGGTGCGGCTGAACCCGAGCGCCTCCAGTTCGTGCCGGTTGTAGTCCGAGTCGCCGAGCGCGAGATCGACGCGTCCCACGAGCGTCGCCAGCTCGCTTCGTCCGAGCGCAGCCAGCCGGAACAGGGCCGGATCGTACTGCGCGAAGTAGGAAGCTGGCGTGACGTTGTGGTACTGGAGAATGCGGCCGCGCCCGAGCGAGGCAAACGCCTCCGTCATCGGCGACGGCAGCGCGTAGTGAAAGATGGTCAGTTCTCCCTGCGTCGCGTTCGGATCGGAAAACGCGCGGACGTCGTGCCGCAGGCTGTCGTCGATGGTGAGGGCATAGAGCTCGGACTCGTGTCCCATCGCGCGAAGCAGATCACGTACGCGGCGCGCGCTATCGCCGATCGCATCGCCCTTGTGCGCCGCCGGAACCCACTGGTTCACGATCATCGCCGGATGCCTTCGGGCTCTGGCGGAAGAGCCTGATAGATGGCGGGACGGTACATGCGGAGCTCTTCGAGCTCTTGTGCGGCGTCGAACTGTCCCCAGAAATCGAACGCGACGTGCGGTGCGGCTGCGCGCGGCGATGCCAGCATCCGGTCGACGAATCCCAGCAGCGTTCCCGCGAAGTCCTTTGATCGCAGGCGATCGACCGCCGCAAGCTGGCCGTCGACGATCCGATCCTGCAGCGATACGTTCGAGACGATCTCGTCCATCAGTGCGGCCACGTGGATCGGATTGCGATCCTCGAACAGCACTCCGGCGCCATCCATGGTCGAGGGGACCGCCGTCGCGGCGTAGGCCAGCACCGGCACCTGCTTGTAGAAAGCCTCGACGATGGGCACGCAGAATCCTTCGTGTTCGCTGGCGCAGAGAAATAGGTCAGCGAGCTCGTAGTACGCCACCAGTTCCTCATCCGATACGTGACCGATGAAATGGACCTGAGATGCATCGAGACGTCCGACGAGCTCGTGCAGTGACGCAAGATACCGTTCGAATCCCGTTTGCGCTCCGACCAGCAGAAGCCGCGAACGTGGATTGAAAATCGTGTGGTACGCGTGAAACCAGCAGATCAGATCCTCGATCTTCTTGTTGGCGATCACGCGCCCGACAAAGACGATGTTGGTCCAGTCGTCGTCGAAATCGCGGGCGACGAGCCAGTTCGGCTCACGATCGAGGTGCGAGAAATCGGGAACCACCGGCAGCACCGCGGTCCTCGGAAAGCCGAGTGCTTCGAGATCCTGACGATTGAACTCCGAGTCGCCCATGGCCAGGTCGCAGCGATCCGCATAGGCCTGTAGTTCCCGCCGTCCCCTGAACGTCTGCCTGGCCAGGGTTCGGTGCACCCCGACGAAATACTCGGGCGGTGTGAGGTTGTGGTAGATGAGCGCCATCCGATCGGGCAGTGCGTATGCCGTCCGCGACGCCTTTGACCCGAGTGAAAAATGATGGAGCAGCAGGTTGTCGCGATGGCTGAAGTCGACCAGCTCCCGGTAGTCGCGCGTTTGCGGTTCGAGTCGGTGATCCGCGGTCTCGACGAAGATTTCCGATTCGTACCCGGCGGCCCGGAGCACCCGTTGAATGCCGAGCACTTCGTGGCCGATGGCGTCGCCGTATCCCAGTGTCGCAAGGACCTGGTGAATTCGGATCACCCATTCCTCCGCACTGCCGGTCCCGTCGGCAGTTTCGCGAGGACGTCCTGAGCTGCCGGCAAATCCTGCCGGCGCCGATCGAGCCAGCCCGGCGTGGAATCGACCTCGGGCATGCGCGATTCTTTCTTCAGCCGCTCGAACATCTCGAGATACTTCCGTTCGATGACCGGCCAGTCGTAGTTGTCCCGGAAGAACTGTTTCCCGTTGCGACCCAGCGAGCCCGCGAGCCAGCGGTTCTGTTCGATCGCTTCCAGCGTGCCGATGAACTCGCCGAGCGTTTCATAGAACAGCCCTGCGTTGCTCCGCAGGCACTGTCCCTTGAGCACGTCGCACTTGCCGTTGGCGAGCACGGGCCGTCCGAGCGCCCACGCCTCGAGCGCAACCATCGACAGGCTTTCGTAGTACGACGGCATGATCAGCACTTCAGCGGCGGCCATCGCATCGAACTTGTCGGCATCGTCCAGGAAACCCAGATGACGGATCCGTTTGTGCTCGGGGATCGGCAGCAGCGTATTGCCGATCAGGACCAGCGACAGTTTGCCTGACGGATCTTTCAAGTACCCTTCGAAGAATTCGAAGAGCTCCTTGCAGCCTTTGTTCTGATCGATTCTTCCCACGTACACCGCGAACGGGCCGCGAATGTTGTATTTCTGACGGAAGCGGTGCGCCTGCGGATTGTTGGGGACATCCGATCCGACGCCGACGACGACGCCCGGGACACTGTCGTTGCCGGAGACGGCCTGAATCATGGCGCGTTCTTCAGGCGAGTTGTACATGATCGCCCGCACGCCGCGGAACAACGGCTGAAAGATCGACAAGCCGATCGTCTCGTCGCGCTCCGCCGTGGGCACGAGAATCGCGCGAGCCGCCGCGGCTTTGGCCCCGTAGTACGCGTGGTAGTAGCGATAACTGAAGAACAGGCAGTAGTCGTAGTCGGCGGCGTGTTTGTCGACGTAGTCGACGAGCGCCGGGCTGGTCGGTCCTTCCGCATCGAGCCAGTCGAGCTCGTCCGCCAGCGAGTGACGCTGCTCGAAGACGCGATCCGACCGCTTGGCGAACACGAGCGGATCCCGCTCGTGCTTCACCTTGAAACGCCGGACCTGTACGCCATTGACACGCTCGACCCCGGCTTCGAGCTCGTTTCGCCAGGTCACGTAGTCGGTAGTGCAGGTGGTCAGCACTTCGACGTCACCATGGCGTGCGAGACGCTCGGCGATATACCGCGCGTGCAACTCGGCGCCTCCGTTGACGGAGTGACCGTAGCGCTGAACGACGACCGCGATCTTCACTGCGGATCGTGATCCGCGTGGTCGGGCGCGGCCGGCGAAGGTGCGGGCTCCGCAGGCGCCGCGGACGAAGCCGGTGCGGCCGGCGCTGCAGGCGGCGCGACCGCC
>DASSGK010000310.1:0-40542 GCA_035693505.1 Vicinamibacterales bacterium | reverse complement strand
AGATGCGGGCGCTCCGTCTTCTTCGCTTCCGCGATGCTGTTCGCGGAAAGATCGATGCCCGTGACCTGAAGGCCCTTGGACGCCAGACGCCGGGCGTGGCGGCCGGCGCCGCAACCCAGATCGAGGACGCGAGCGCCTTCGCGCGGACGCACCCGCGCGACCAGCGCGTCAACGAACCGTGCCGCCTCCGCCTCGTCGCGATGGGCGTAGAGCTGATGGTAGTGAGGAGAGTCGAACCAGGACGCAAACCATTCCGCATGCATATGTCACCGCCTTTGTGGTCCCAGCATCGGCGGCGGTGGGGCGTGCGGGCATTGATCTAAATCAAGAACGCCATCAGGCGGCACGCTTCACTTCTTGATCCAGATCAATGGCACCCGGCGCGCGCGCCGCTACTGTGAAGCACGGAGGACACATGAGAACGACAGACAAGCAATCGGGATGGAGGCTGGCCGCGGCGGGAGCATCGCTGCTCACCGCGGTGGCATTCGTGGGACAGCTCGGCGCGCAAACGCAGACGGGAAGGGAAGAGACGATGACGACCGAGCAGAACAAAGCCGTGGCGCTCCGCTGGAGCCAGGAGCTGTGGGGGCAGGGCCACCTCGCGGTCGCCGACGAGATCATCGCGCCCGACTACGTGCGTCACGACCCGGGCGATCCGTTCCCGGCGCACGGCCCGGAGGACGTCAAGCGGATCGTCACGATGCTGCGCTCGATGTTTCCCGACTTCAAGATCACCGTGGACGCGGTGATCGCGGACGGCGACATGGTCGTCAGCCGCTACACGTCAACGGCGACCGACACCGTCGGATACATGGGCATGCCGCCGACCGGCAAGAGCATCCGGACGCCGGCGATGCAGATGTTCCGGTTCGCGAACGGAAAGATCGTGGAGAGCTGGGCCGTGCGGGACGATCTGGGTA
The DNA here is from genome assembly GCA_035693505.1 of Vicinamibacterales bacterium. Lineage (GTDB taxonomy): Bacteria > Acidobacteriota > Vicinamibacteria > Vicinamibacterales > CAVVIG01 > CAVQFC01. Next base: position 39,619 of record DASSGK010000310.1, on the reverse strand, counting down.
CGTTGCGGCAACTGGGACACATCCCGGCGCCGGGCGCTCCCGGTAAGCCTTGAGGCGGACCGATCGGGACGAGAGCGATCAGGCCGGCCGGCGAGAAGGCCGGCCTGATCGGCAGCAATCAGGCGAGATCGAATCGATCGAGGTTCATTACCTTGTCCCACGCCGCGACGAAGTCGCGCGCGAACTTCTCCGTCGCGTCGTCACTGGCATAGACCTCCGCGAGGGCGCGGAGCTCGGAGTTCGAGCCGAACAGCAGGTCGACGCGGCTTCCGGTCCACTTCGGCGTACCAGCCAGACTCCGGCCTTCGAAGGTGTCCGCGCCGTTCGACGTCGGCCGCCACTCGGTGTCCATGTCGAGCAGGTTGACGAAGAAGTCGTTCGTCAGCGTGCCAGGGCGCTTCGTGAAAACGCCCGTGCCCGACGGCGAGGCATTCGCGCCGAGCACACGCAGGCCGCCGACGAGCACCGTCATCTCCGGTGCGCTGAGGGTCAGCATCTGCGCGCGGTCTACCAGCAGCACTTCGGCGGGCACCTGGTGTCCGTTCCCCATGTAGTTGCGGAATCCGTCCGCGGTCTGTTCGAGCACGCTGAACGATTCGACGTCGGTCTGTTCCTGTGTGGCATCCGTGCGTCCGGGCTTGAACGGCACCTGGACGTCGAATCCGGCCTTCTTCGCTGCCTGCTCGACGGCCGCACATCCGCCCAACACGATCAGATCGGCGAGCGACACCGACTTCTTTCCACCGGCCTGCGCGGCGTTGAACGTTTTCTGGATGCCCTCGAGCGTCTGCAGCACCTTCGCGAGCTCGGGCGGGTTGTTCACCGCCCAATCCTTCTGCGGTGCAAGACGGATGCGGCCGCCGTTGGCGCCGCCACGCTTGTCGGTGCCTCGGAATGTCGATGCAGATGCCCAGGCCGTTGATACCAGCTGAGACGTCGACAGGCCCGAGGCGAGAATCTGACTCTTGAGCGAGGCGATATCCGCGGCGCCGATCAATTCGTTCGTGACCGGCGGCACCGGGTCCTGCCACAGCTGCGGCTCCGCGGGAACGAGCGAGCCCAGGTATCGCGCGCGCGGTCCCATGTCCCGGTGCGTCAGCTTGAACCACGCCTTCGCAAACGCGTCGGCGAACTCCTGCGGGTTCTCGTGGAAGCGCTTCGAGATCTTCGCGTAGGCCGGATCCATCCGCAGCGACAGGTCGGTCGTCAGCATCGTCGGCGCGTGACGCTTGGAGGGATCGTGTGCATCTGGAATCGTGCCGGCGCCCGCACCGCCCTTCGCGACCCACTGATTCGCGCCCGCCGGGCTCTTGGTCAACTCCCACTCGTAGCCGAACAGGTTCGAGAAGAAATTGTTGCTCCACGTTGTTGGCGTGGCGGTCCATGTCACTTCCAGGCCGCTGGTGATCGTGTCGCCGCCCCTGCCGGTGCGGTAGCTGCTCCGCCAGCCGAGGCCTTGTTCTTCAATCGCGGCGCCTTCGGGTTCGCGGCCCACGTTAGACGCGGGGCCGGCGCCGTGAGTCTTGCCGAACGTATGACCGCCTGCGATGAGCGCCACGGTCTCTTCGTCGTTCATCGCCATCCGGCGGAACGTCTCACGAATGTCCCTCGCCGCGGCGATGGGGTCCGGGTTGCCGTTCGGGCCTTCCGGGTTCACATAGATCAATCCCATCTGCACAGCGCCGAGCGGGCTATTCAGTTGTCGATCGCCGGTGTAACGCGCGTCGCCGAGCCACGTGTCCTCGGTCCCCCAGTTGATCTCGGCGGGCTCCCACACGTCCTCCCGGCCGCCACCGAAGCCAAACGTCTTGAACCCCATCGACTCCAGCGCGCAGTTGCCGGCGAAGACCATCAGGTCGGCCCACGAGACCTTCTTGCCGTACTTCTTCTTGATCGGCCACAGCAGGCGGCGCGCCTTGTCGAGATTGGCGTTATCGGGCCAGCTGTTCAACGGCGCGAAGCGCTGCTCACCGTCTCCCGCGCCGCCGCGGCCGTCGGTGATGCGATACGTGCCCGCGCTATGCCAGGCCATCCGGATGAAGAGCGGCCCGTAGTGGCCGAAGTCGGCGGGCCACCAGGGCTGCGACGTCGTCATCACCACCTCGATGTCTTTTTTCAAGGCGTCGAGATCGACGGTCTTGAACTCTTCGGCGTAGTTGAAGGCGGCTCCCATCGGATCGCGCGCCGGCGGATTCTGATGGAGCACTTTCAGGTTCAGCTGATTCGGCCACCAGTCCTGGTTCGATCGGCCGCTGTGGGCCTTGCTGGAAAAAGGGCACTTCTGTTCGTTGTCCATGTTGACGTTGACCTCTTCTTGAATGGAGTACAGCCCGGTTCTCAGTCCGGGGAATTCTTCCTGCGTTTCTTCGAGAGGGATTTTGGAGCTGTTTTCCGCATGGGTTTCCGCGCGCGGACGCGTTCACGTTCCGGCGCCGGCGGGCGCGACGCTGCCCGGGCCTCGGACAGACAGTCGGGGCAGCGGCCCCAGTATGCGACTTCGGCTTCGTCAATCTCGTAACCCTGGTCGTCCGCGGCATTCAGGCACGGAGCGGAGCCGACCGCACAATCGACGTCGACCAGGCGGCCGCAGATGCGGCAAATCAGGTGATGGTGGTTGTCGCCGACGCGATTCTCGAAGCGGGCCGCCAGCCCGGCGGGCTGAATGCGGCGAATCAGCCCTCGAGCGACGAGGACGCCCAGCGCGTCATAGACCGACTGCAGCGAGATGGCGCCGATCTCGGCCCTGACCAGCTCGGCGACGCCATCAGCGGTGATGTGGGGTTCGACGGCGACGACGCGCATGACTGCCAGGCGCTGAGCCGTGACCTGGATGCCGCGTTCACGAAGCAGGGCAGCGGGATCGGTGGCCACCTCCCAAGGTTACTCAATTCTTTGAATCATTCCAAGATTGGGACTGGCACTTCGTGCCGCCTTCACGTTACATTGCTGTCTCCGCCCACAACCCAATCGACCGCGAACCGTACGGTTCTCAACCGGGAGCGCCGATGCTGAAACTGTTTCGATTGATCAAGCCCTATCGCGGATACGTCGCGATTGTCCTGGTCCTTGGCCTCGCGCAGTCGATCGGCTTCCTCCTTCTGCCGCGGCTCATGTCGGACATCGTCGACAAGGGGATCGTCAAGGGCGACCAGCGGGCGATTCTCGAAATCGGCGGCCTGATGCTGCTGATGTCGATCGTGGCCACCCTGTGCGCCATCGCCGGCAGCTTTTTCTCGTCGAAGGTGGCGACCGGGTTCGGACGGATTCTGCGCGGTGCGATCTTCGCCCGTGTCGAGCATTTCTCGATCCATCAGTTCGACCGCTTCGGTGCCGCGTCCCTGGTGACGCGCACGACGAACGACACCACGCAGGTTCAGCAGATGCTGATCATGATGCTGACCATGGTGATCACGGCGCCCATGATGGCGATCGGCGGCGTGATCCTCGCGCTCTCGCAGGACGCGCAGCTGGCCTGGGTCCTGATCGCCGCGATGCCTCCGATGGCGATCGTGTTCGGCCTGATCATGCGCGGAGCGACGCCGCTCTCGCAGGCGATGCAGCTCAAGATCGACCGGCTGAACCTGGTGCTCGGCGAGGGACTGAGCGGCGTCCGCGTGATCCGCGCGTTCGACCGGGGCGCGCATCAACGCGACCGGTTCGATCAGGCGAACCTGGATCTGACAAACACCGCCATCTCGGTGAACCGGTTGATCGCCTGCCTCATGCCGGCGCTGATCGTGATGCTCAACCTCACGAGCGTGGCGATCATCTGGTTCGGCAGCCACCGGATCGACCAGGGCACGATGCAGGTCGGCGCGATGATCGCCTCGCTCCAGTACGCGATGCAGATCCTGTTTGCCGTGTTCATGGTCACGGCGATGTTCGTGATGCTGCCGCGCGCGTCGGCGTCGGCGGCGCGCATCAACGAAGTGCTGGGCGTGGAGTTCGAGATCGTCGATCCGGCGGCGCCGAAGGCCCCACTATCGGCACCACAGCGCGGGTTTGTCGAATTCCAGGACGTCACGTTCCAGTATCCAGGCGCCGAGGAACCGGCCCTCACCGGCGTCTCGTTCACGGCGCATCCGGGCGAGGTGACCGCCATCGTCGGCGGCACGGGCTCCGGGAAGTCGACGCTGGCGGGCCTGATCCCGAGGTTCTACGACGTCAACCATGGACGCGTCCTCGTGGACGGGATGGACGTCCGCGAAATGCCGCAGGCGGACCTGCGCGCCCGCATCGGATTCGTCCCGCAAAAGGCGGTGCTCTTCACCGGAACCGTGAGCGCGAATATCCGCTACGGCCGTGAGGATGCCTCCGACGAGGAAGTGCGGCATGCGGCGACGGTGGCGCAGGCGCTCGAATTCGTCGACGCCATGCCCGAGAAGTTCGCATCGCCGATCGCGCAGGGTGGCGTGAACTTGTCCGGCGGGCAGAAGCAGCGGCTCGCGATCGCGCGCGCGGTCGTGCGGCGACCCGATATCTACGTGTTCGACGACAGTTTCTCAGCGCTCGATCTGACGACGGACGCCAGGTTGCGAGCGGCGTTGAAGGTCGAAACGGCCAACGCCACCGTCTTCGTCGTCGCGCAGCGCATCAGCACTGTCATCAACGCCGATCGCATCGTCGTCCTGGACAACGGGAGAGTCGTCGGCGTCGGCACGCACGCCGAGCTGCTCGAGCGGAGCGACACCTACCGCGAGATTGTCGAATCGCAGGCCTCGCTCGAGGAGGTCGCGTGAGCGCGCCTTCACGTCCGCAAGGGCCTCAGCAACCGGCGCCGGGCTCCGTCCCTCAAGGGCCGCAGGGGCGGACCGCGCCGCCGCAAGACATCTTCGGCCGGCGCATGGTTGGAGGCCTTGGCATGCCGACGCAGAAGGCCAAGGACTTCAAAGGCACGCTGAAGCGCTTGACCGGGTACCTGCGCCCGCATCGCGCGGGGCTGGCGGTGGTGATTCTCGCGGGTGCCGTCAGCACGGTCTTCGCCGTGCTCGGCCCGAAGATTCTCGGCATGGCCACGACCAGGATCTTCGAAGGGTTCATCGCCAAGGCGATGCGCGTGCCCGGCGCCGCCGTCGACTTCGACTACGTCGGACGCATCCTGCTCGGGTTGGTCGGCCTGTACATCATCGGCAACGCGTTTCAGTACCTGATGCAGTACCTGATGGCGAACATCGCGCAGAAGACGGTGTATGCCATGCGCCGCGAGGTCGAGGCCAAATTCGATCGGCTCCCGCTGAAGTTCTTCGATTCGCGGACGCGGGGCGAGGTGATGAGCCGCGCCGTCAACGATCTGGACAGCATCAGCGGCACGCTCCAGCAGAGCCTCACGCAGCTGTTGACCTCCGCGCTGACGCTGATCGGCGTCACGACCATGATGCTGACGATCAGCTGGATCCTGACGCTGGTGATCGTCCTGACGCTTCCGCTGAGCATCGCGATCGTGGCGCGCATCGCGAAACGATCACAGGCCTTCTTCATGGGGCAGCAGAAAACGCTCGGCGCGCTGAACGGTCACGTGGCGGAAATGTATAGCGGCCATGCGATTGTGACGGCGTTTGGCCACGAGAAGAAATCGGTGGCGGCATTTGACGCGCTCAACGAGGCCTACTACGACCGCGCGTGGCGCGCGCAGTTTGTGAGCGGCATCATCATGCCGACCATGATGTTTGTCGGGAACCTCGGCTACGTCGGCGTCGCAGTGATCGGTGGCATCCTCGTGACGCGCCGCGCGATCGCGATCGGAGACGTGCAGGCGTTCATCAGCTACGGCCGCCAGTTCTCCATGCCGATCACACAGTTGAGCGGCATCGTCAACACGATGCAATTGACGATGGTGTCGGCTGAGCGCGTGTTCGAGCTCCTGGACGAACCCGAAGAGGCGGCCGATGCCGCAAACGCCAGGACGATCGCCAGACCGCGTGGAGCGGTGCAGTTCGACGTCGTGAGCTTCAGATACAAGGAGGACGTGCCGCTCATCGATGACATGTCGATCGAGGTCGCGCCTGGGCAAATGGTCGCGATCGTCGGTCACACCGGTGCCGGGAAGACCACGCTCGTGAACCTGCTGATGCGGTTCTACGACGTCACCGCCGGCGCGATTCGAGTGGACGGCGTCGACATCCGCGAGCTGAAACGCGGAGAGCTGCGGCGGATGTTCGGGATGGTGCTGCAGGATACCTGGCTGTTCTCCGGCACCATCCGTGAGAACATCGCCTACGGCCGCGAACAGGCGAGCGAGGAGGCGATCGTGAACGCGGCCCGGGCGGCGCAGGCCGATCACTTCATCCGCACGCTCCCGGAGAACTACGATACGCCGATCAACGAGGAGGCCAGCAACCTGTCACAGGGACAGAAGCAGCTGCTGACGATCGCCCGTGCGTTTGTCGCCGATCCGGCCATCCTGATCCTGGACGAAGCCACCAGCAGCGTCGATACGCGCACGGAAGTCCTGATCCAGCGGGCGATGGCGCAGCTGATGCGCGGACGGACGACGTTCGTGATCGCACATCGCCTCTCGACGATTCGCAACGCGGACGTCATCCTGATGGTGGAGCAGGGACGGATCGTCGAAAAGGGTACGCATCTCGAGCTGCTCGCCGCGAAGGGGAAGTACGCCGAGCTCTATCACAGTCAGTTTGCCGGGCGGGTGACGCAGACCGCCGCGATGGCGTGACGCGAGCCGGCCGTTCGCGAGTGCCGCAGATTGTCTCGAATTGTCTTGGCACCGCCAATTCCATGATGTCGAAACGACATAGTGTCGGGATTCTGACAGTCTTGTAACGTCCACCTCGCAGAACATTAGATATTTTTGAGATTCCAGGCCAGCCGATCCGTCCCCGAATCTTGCAGTAAGGATCCGCAGAGGTGATCGGATGGTCGGTTTCGTACTGGTCCCGGTCGGCGGCTGGTTGGCAGTTTCGACTCTTCTGGGCCTGTTTCTCGGGCGCGTGATGGCTCGTCGCGAAGACCTCGAAGTGCCGGTACGATCGGTGTCCCGTCATCGTCCACGCCGCACCGCCTGACGCGCCAGATCCGCCGTCCGAACGCCTTTTTCCACTCCTGTGTCATGATTGTCGCGTGAGCGACAAGCCCAAGACGACCACACGTCCCGGCAAACCGAATCAACCGATTCCGCCTTCAGGGCGCCCCGCAAGCGGCAAGGTCATCCGCATTCACGCAGGCCAGAGCCACGGCTTCATTCGGGATGCGGAGCGGCGGGAAGTCTTCTTTCACCGCAGCGATACGGCAACCGGCACCTTCAACAAGCTGACTGTCGGCGACAAGGTCGCCTTCGACCTGATCGAGGATCGTGTCAGCGGTCCGCGGGCGACCGGCGTCCGTCTTCCCGGCCGCTCACGTACCTGAAACCTCATATCGGTAGTGTCCGCCTTCAGGCGGACCGACCCAACTCGTACGTAGTGCGGACCTTCAGGTCCGCGTGGGTGAAAATCAGGCGACTGAGATGCGCGCCCGCCCGACGGCGAAGAGCGACAGGCCGATGGGCGGCGGCACCAGGCGATCGATCGGCAGGGCCCACGGCGCAATGAGTTGTTCGAACAGTTTGACCTGTCCCGATGTGTGCTCGATCGCGCCGGAGACGTGCGCGTTGTACATCCACCCCACCAGACCGATCGGGTTCGTGTAGCGCAGCGTCAGAAGTTCGAGGCCTGCCTCGTGGAAGGCCGCGCGAAGCGTGCGTTTGACGTATCGCCGGTGATGACCGAGCGCGGCGTCCAGCGGTCCGTACGCCGCGGGGACCGCCGGCACGAAGATCAGGACGCGTCCGCCGGTCGGCGCGACCAGCTCCCGGAAGAGGCGCAGTGCGCGAATGTCGTCCTCGATGTGCTCGAGCACGTTGACGCAGACAATCGTGTCGAAGCGCTGCCGGACCAGCTCGTCGCGGTCGCATTCCTCGAGATGGCAGATGCGCAGTGTGATCTTCGGGTTGCCGTCCAGCGCGGCGCGCGCCCGCGACACGCAATTCAGGTTGGGCTCGATGCAGACGAGCCGCTCGGTGATTTCTGCCAGCTGAAGGCTGGTCGTCCCGATCCCGCAGCCGACTTCGAGCACGCTGTTGCCGATGTGGGGTCGCAGGAGCTCGAAGACGTGGGCCTGATACCGCCTGGCCTCACTCATCGTCTCGAGGTCGTCGGCGGCGTACTGTTTCTGGGTCTGTGTGAACCTGTGGTCGACGTTCATATCTGAATACGGAGCTTCGACAAGGTACCATATGCTATCGTCCGTCCGCTACCGTGATGCACAGCCTCCCTCTGGCTCTTGCGGCCGCGCTCCTCGCGGGCGCCTTGCAGCAATCGCTCCCGGACGCCGTCGTTGACGGGCGAGCTCCTGCCGTCGAGGCGCTGATCAAGGGCGGCGCGGACGTCAACGCGCCGGATGAGAACGGTCTCAGCCCGCTGGCGCTCGCGGCGATGCAGGGGCAGACCGCGATCGCGCGACTCCTCATCGACGCCAGGGCCGCCGTGAACCAGGCGTCCAGCGACGGCACCACACCGCTGATGCGCGCGGCGTCGGCCAACCACGGCGAGACGGTCCGCCTGCTGATTGCCAGCGGCGCCGACGTCAACGCCAAAAACTCGGGCGGCATGACGGCGTCCATGGTCGCCGCCTTCGGCGGTTACGTGGATCCGCTTCGGTCGCTCCTCGCGAACAAGGCCGACCCCAACGCGAAAGACAACCAGATGCGCACGGCGCTCATGGCGGGCGTGACCAACGGCGCACCGGCGGTCGTCCAGGCACTGGTGGCCGCCGGCGCGGATGTGAATGCGGCCGATGCGAGCGGCGGCGTGGTGATGACGTACGCGGCGGCGGGCGGCGCGGCCGATGCGATCGTGCTGCTCCAGCAGCACGGCGCCAAGGCGACGCCTCGCGATCTGATCCTCGCCGCCACCGGTTGCTATACCGACGCGGTACGGGTGCTGCTGACGTCAGGGATCACTGCCAACGCGTCGGTGGACGGGATCGCGCCCCTGCATGCCGCGACCGGCGAGAACTGCGTCGACACAGTCGCGCTGCTCCTGGAGAAGGGCGCCGACGTCAACGTCAAGAATTCCGATGGATGGACGCCGCTCATCAAGGCGGCCTCGGCGAATTTTCCGGACGTGGCGCGTGTGCTGCTGAAACACGGCGCCGACCTCGACGTCGTCGATCGCCTCGATCGGACGGCCTGGATGTACGCGTCGATGGCGGGACGCGAGGAGATCCTCGCGATGCTGAACGAGGCGAAGGCGAAGAAATGAGTGGAGGATTCCAGGCGTTTCGGGTCTTCGAGGAGAACGGCCAGGTCACCGGCCGCGTCGTGGACGCGACGCTCGAAGAACTGGGCGTCGGCGGCATCGTCATCAAAGCGTCGCACTCCAGCGTGAACTACAAGGATGCGCTCGCCGCGACCGGCACGGGAAAGATCATCCGCCGGTTTCCGCTCATCGCGGGCGTCGATGTCGCGGGAACGGTGGTCTGGAGCGACGATTCGCGTTTTCCTCCGGGCAAAGCGGTGCTCGTGACGGGGTTCGACCTTGGCGTTGCCCATAACGGCGGCTACGCCGGCGTCGTGCGCGTGCCGGCGGACTGGATCGTCGCGATTCCGGATGGTCTCAGCGCATTCGAGGCGATGGCGATCGGCACGGCGGGGTTCACCGCCGCGCTGTCGATCGTCGAGCTGGAACGGAACGGTCTGACGCCGGACGCGGGACCTGTCATCGTCACCGGCGCCACGGGCGGCGTGGGAAGCCTCGCGGTTCAAATGCTGAGCGCGAGAGGCTACCGGGTCACGGCTCTCACGGGGAAAGACGAGGAACACGATTTCCTGCGATCGCTCGGCGCGGCTGACGTGCTGTCGCGTCACAGTCTGCAGATGGGAACGCGTCCGCTCGAGAAGGCGGTCTGGGCAGGCGCTGTCGACGTCGTCGGCAGCGAGACGCTCGCCTGGCTGACACGCACGATGATGTACAACGGGCCCGTGGCATGCTCCGGCCTCACCGGTGGGACGGACTTGCATATGACGGTGATGCCGTTCATCCTGCGCGGCGTGAAGTTGCTTGGCGTCGACTCGGTCCAGTGTCCCATGCCGACGCGCCTCGAGGTGTGGCGGCGCCTGGCGACCGATCTCAAGCCGCCGCGGCTTCAGAGCATCGCGACGACGATCGGCTTCGACGAACTGCCGGCGGCCTTTACGACGCTGCTGGCCGGCAAGGCGCGGGGCCGCTACGTCGTCAAGGTCTGAGATGGCGTCGGTGTCCTCCAGAGGAGCGACGAAGATGAGACTGGCCTTGTGCGCGGCGATGATGGCCGGCGCGGCGCTGTCGGCACAGGCGCCGCCGCAGAAGATCGTCGTGAGCAGTCCGACGCTCAAAGCGGACGAGACGATGCCGCGCGACTATACGCCCGACGGGCGCAACATGTCGCCGCCGCTCACGTGGAGTAATCTGCCGGGCGCGACCAAAGAGATTGCGGTCGTCTGCGAGGATCCGGATGCCGGGAACCCGCCGCCGTTCGTGCACTGGGTGATCTACAAGATTCCGCCCACCGCAAAGGGATTGCCGGAAGGGATCCCGATCGATCCGGCCGCGCCGATGCCGTCCGAGATCAGCGGCGCCATCCAGGGCGTCTCCGGTTTCAGGCGCGCGATCTATCGAGGTCCGGCGCCTCCGCCGGGCAAGCCTCACCACTATCATTTCGTCGTCTACGCGCTCGATGCGGATCTCGGGCTGAAGCCGGGTCTGACTCGAGCCGACCTGCTTGCGGCCATCAACGGGCACGTCATCGGTCAGGGTGAAATCGTTTCGATTTACGAACGGAAGGCCCCATGACATTCATCTCACGACGCGATTTGTTGAGGAGGGCGGCGGTCGTCGGCGCGTCAGCGGCGGCCACCACGGGAGCGCGAGCCTTTCAGGCGAGCGATACCGAACGCTCGGCTGAAAGCCTCGCGAGCGATGTTGACGGCTCGGCTGAAAGCCTCGCCCTCCACGATCACGTGATGGCCGCGGCCCGCGAGCCGCTCGAAAACCTGACGGCGGCGGAAGCGGACCTGCTCGAAGCCATCGTCGCCCGGCTGATCCCCACCGACGCCAACGGTCCGGGCGCCACGGAAGCGCGTGCGGCCCACTACATCGATCGCGCGCTCGGCGGCGCGCTGGCTTCGTCGCGGCAGACATACACCTCGGGCCTGGCCGCGCTCGATCGCTACTCGCGCTCCTCCAGGGGCAAGGCGTTCACCGAGCTCTCCGCAACGGATCAGGATTCCGTGCTCATCGACGTCGAGACCGGCGCGGCCACCGGTTTCACCGGCAGTTCGGCGGCGTTTTTTGCCCTCGTGCTGAACCACACGCATCAGGGTACGTTCGGCGATCCGTACTACGGCGGCAACGCAAACTTCATCGGGTGGGACCTGATCGGTTATCCGGGCATTCGCACGATGGTGACCGCCGCGGATCAGAAGAGTCTCGAAGCGCACACGCTGAAGGCGAATCACAAGTCGGCGTACGACTACGAGTCGTTCACCAAGGCGACCGCCCGCTTGTCCCGCCGGAACCCGGACGAAAGAGAGGCGTAGGCGGATGGCCACCAGACTGAAGGACGCGGATGTCGTGATCATCGGCCTCGGCGCCGCCGGTGGCGTGGCCGCGCTGCCGCTCGCGCAGGCCGGCCTGGACGTGATCGGACTCGAGGCGGGGACGTGGCTCACGCGGCGTGATTTCGCGCCCGACGAGCTCCGCAACAATTTCCGCGGCTGGCCGCAGGCCGTCCAGAAGGCGAATCAGGAGATCCCGACGTCTCGCGCCACGGCCTCGTCGCCGACCGGTCCCCGCGGCAACATTCACCCGATGCAGAACGCCGTTGGCGGGACAACGCTTCACTACTGGGCGCAGAGCTGGCGACTGAACCCCTGGGACTTCAAGGTCGTCAGCGAGACGAAGCGCCGTTACGGCGCGGCGCGCATCCCGAAGGGATCGACCGTCGAGGATTGGCCGTTCGGCTACGAAGAGCTGGAGCCGTATTACGACAAGATCGAATACGAAGTCGGCGTCTCCGGCCAGGCTGGGAACATCAACGGCACGATCGATCCGCGCGGGAACCCATTCGAAGCGCCGCGGAAGCGGGCGTACCCGATGCCGCCGCTGCGCGGGACGGCGTTCATCGACAAGATGGCCGCCGCCGCGAAGAATCTCGGCTGGCACCCGTTTCCGGGGCCGGCCGCGGTCAACTCGCGCTCGTACCAGAATCGCTCGGGTTGCATGTACCACGGGTTCTGCAACCGTGGCGGCTGCCACGTGGACGCGAAGAATTCCACGGCGGTAACCACCATCCCGCGCGCGCAGGCGACCGGTCATCTGAAGGTCGTCACCCGGGCGCACGTCACGACCATCGAAGTCGACAAGAACGGCAAGATGACCGGCGTCAACTACGTGACCGATGGCGTCGAGTACTTCCAGCCGGCGAAGGTCGTGCTCCTGGCGAGCTTCACCTACGAGAACACGCGCCTGCTGCTGTTGTCGAAGTCGCCGGCATTTCCCAACGGACTGTCCAACAATCACAAGCAGGTCGGCCGCCACTACTTCAGCCACCACCAGGGCGCGCCCGTGTCGGCGCTGTTCCCCTTCAATCTGGATAGTTGGTACGGTCTGCCGGCGCAGGGCGTCGCCGTGGACAACTGGGCCGACGACAACTTCGATCACGCGGCGCTCGACTTCATCGGCGGCGCGAACCTCTGGGCGATGTCGGACAAACGGCCGATTACAGCGGCCGGCATGAGCACGTTCGGCCGTGTGCCCGGATGGGGCTCGCAGTGGAAGGCGTTCATCAAGGAGAACGCCGATCGCTCGCACAGTTCGTATATTCAGAAGTCGACTTTGCCGTACGAAGACAACTTCCTCGACCTCGATCCGGTCGTCAAGGATCCGCTCGGCTATCCCGTCTGCCGTGTGACCGCGGAGTTCAAGGAGAACGAGCGGAAAATCGCTGCGTTCTCGCAGGACAAGATGGAGCAGTGGTATCGCGAAGCGGGCGCGATCGCGGTTCAGCGTGCGCCGGTCGGCGGCGCGATGGGCGTATCGACGCATGCGTACGGCGGCACCCGCATGGGCGACAACGCCGAAACCAACGTAGTCGATCGCTTCGGCTTCTCGCACGAGGTACCGAACCTCGGCGTACTCGGCGCCTCCGTGATGGGCACGAGCGGCGCCCGCAACCCGACGCTCACGGCGCAAGCGCTCGCCTGGCGGACGGCCGAGCATCTCGTGAAGAACTGGAAAAAGGTCTCGACAGCCTAGGACACGATCGGAAAGAACCGCGGAGATCGCGGAAACCGCCGAGACAACGCAGAGTCGAAAATGTTTGGCTCTGCGTCCTTTGCGGTCTCTGCGGTTTTTTCTTATCGTGACGGATCATCGCCGCGATCAACCGGCCGCCCAGGCGCTCACGCCTTCGGTTTCGGCGCGCGGCTCTGGCGAAGGTAATGCGGGCTGTACGGCATACCGTATGGCGTCGAGATTCTGGCCGCGGCCTTGTCGCGTGAAAACTGCGCCTGCGATTCCTTGATCGCATCCAGCTCCGCCTGTGTGCAATCGCGGAACGTCGTTTCTTCGCGCGGCACGAACACTACCTGTCCGATCGGCATCGTGTGGGATCCGGAGATCCCTTCGCCGGGCTCGAGCACGTACCGGAATTCCGTCTCGTGCGCGTACCAATCCGTTTCGACGCGGACGACCAGCATCGGCGCGACCGGGCGATCGATCATGTTGAAGATCGGCGTGTAGACCGTGTCCCAGCCGGCAGGCGTCTGGAAATTCGTGGCGCCGCGAAGTGAGAGCGCTCCGGGCGGCGTTCCCATGTCCTCAGGCACGATGAACGTGCGGGCGGCGAGCGTCGCGTCCTCGCGCGTCATGGTCGGGTTCGGGCCCATGAACTCGACCTCTTCCTTGATCATTCCCAGCGTGCCGACCGGCAGCACGATCGTCACCGAAAAGATCGGGTCCCATTTCCCTTTGGGATTGCTGAGGAAATAGACGAACTGATATCGGCCGTCTCCCTGGAATTCGACGTGGTACGACTCGTTGGGTTCGAGCGGCGGGTAGACCAGAAAGCCGAGCGCGCTGCCGGCTTCGAGGACCGGGCAATGACGCGCATGCTGGGGGAGTAGAGGCCGCTGGCTTTCGCGGCGCGGGCGCAGGCCCACGCCCGGACGCCTCGAGTTGGGAAACAGCCGTACTTCCATGGATCTATGTTAGCGGCGTGGGCGCGAGCCGGCGCAAGGCCGGCTCGCTGGGGGGACTTCAGTTGAAGATGTCGCCGACCGGCTTCTTCTTCTTTTTGGTGGTCTTCTTCTTCGCAGCCTTCTTCTTTGTTGCGCCTTTTTTCTTGCCAGCCTTCTTCGCCATCTAGCCTCCTGTGGGTTGACGATTGACGGACGTGAAACGAGAGGTGACACGCGGGCGATCTGCTGGAGCGATCCGCGCGAACAGCGGACGCAACCGCTTCATGGCGGCGCGCGACGGCTGATACTCGCCGACGGGGACCGCGAGCGACAGGTACTTCGCCCCTTCGCTGAGCATGTGACCGTTCCCGGCGATGGTTCGCAGCCGCTCCGATGCGGACGCGTCGAGCGCGCTCGAGTCGGTGATCGCGTCGCAGGCGAGGAACAGCTCGCGATCCTCACCGGTTAACATCGAGACCGGCGCCTTGGCGCGCGGTCTCGTGTCGAACACAAACAGGCGATCGTCGAGGTCGACCGACACAAGTTCCGTGTGTTTCCAGGTGGTCTTCCACGCGTGGACGCTGCGAACCAGCGGATCCGCGTACCGTGTGACGTCCTGCGGAACCTTGTAGTCGTAGGCGAAATAGTAGGCGAGGTTGTGGCGCGCCGACTCCGGCAGGTCGTACAGGAATTCGTAAAAGGGCAGCGGACGCAGCTTGGTGAAGCCGAGTTGTCCGGCTTCGTTGAAGTTCGGGCTGAAGCGATCGAGCCGGATCACGTTGACGCCTGAAGGCTCGGGCAGATGGCACACGCGGGCGGACAGCTTCGCCATCTCGAAGTAGTCCTCGGGCGATTCGCGTGGGAATCCGACCAGCAGATACCAGATGGGCGTGATGCCGATCTCCTTGCACCATTTCAGGAGCTGGACGTTCTGCAGGCCGCTGACGCCTTTCTTCATCTGCTTCAGCACCTTGTCGCTGAAGCTCTCGATGCCCGGCTGAATGGTCATCACGCCGGCGTCGCGAAGCAGCCGCACCTGTTCCTTCTTCAGGTTGGACTTCGTTTCGTAGAACAGCGAGATGTTCAGCTTGCGCTCCGCAAGCTCCGGCAGCAGGGTCTTGAAGTACTTCAGGTCGAGGATGTTGTCCACGACCTGGATGTCGCAGCCCGGGTGCGTGGTCGCCAGATGCGTGAGCTCGGCGAGCGCGCGGGGTGCCGACTTGCTCCGAAAGGCCATGGTCGCGCCGTTGAGGCCGCAGAACGTGCAGTGCATCCGCTCGCCCCACCAGCAGCCGCGCGAGGTTTCCACGAACAGGCTGGGCTGCCATTCCTTGCCGAAGCGGCTGCGCTCGAACTGATCGAAGAAATCGCTGAAGTCCGGGTACGGGAGCTTGTCCAGTTCGGTGACGGCCGGTGCAGTCGGCGCCGGTCCCAGGCCGGCAGGTCCGGCAACCGATGCCTGCGTGATCACGCCGGGAATGCCGTTCAGCGGTTCACCGTGGCAGACACGTGCCGCCAACTCCCCGAACACCTGATCGGCTTCGCCCGAGACCACGGCGTCGACAAAGGCGAACTGCCGAATGGTCTCGACGCCCATCGTCGCCTCGCAGTTGGCCCCTCCCATCGCGATGAACGTGTCGGGCAGCCGCGCTTTCACGCGCTTCGCCAGCGCGAGCGATGCCAGGTGCTGCTGAAACACGCTCGTGAAGCCGACGATGCGCGGCTGGGCCTCGACGACGCGGTCGGCGCACCAGTCGATAAAATCGCGGGCGGCATTGCGAGCGCCGATGACGGCGCGAACTTCGCCCGGTGTCGGCCGGCGCGTCGCGTGGCGTCCGAGCCACGACGGCGGCTTGAGCAGGACTCCGGAGATGTAGCGCTCGTCGTGGTCGGCGTCCCAGTCGTACAGCGCGTGGGAGAAGATCCACTCGCCGACAAACGAGCGCGACATGGCGCGGTTCTCGCTCGTGATCTTCGAGTACAGCTTCTCGCCAATCCGCTCGCCGAAGGCGAGCGTGAAGTAGAGGGATCGGCACGTCAGATCGCGCGCGGCAACCTGCGGCTGCAGCAGGCTGAGGCCCAATGAAGGCGACAGCAGCGGACCGAACGGCATCGACACCAGGAGGACGTCGGTCGAGGGTGTCATCGTGTCGTCGCAGGAGTCGACGCCGGAAGCGCGGCCGCTTCGCGCGCGGCAGCAGCGAGCAGTGGATAGCGTGCCCCCGCGGACTGCATCAAGGCAGAGAAGTCTGCATAGGCCTTCCGCGCGTCGGAGGTTTCACCGGCATCGCGTGCCGCTCGCGCCAGCTGAAGGTGGGCGAGTGAGCGGACGAAGTTCGTCGGCTGGCTCGTTGGATGCGCGAGGATGCTGCGGAACTGGGTCAGCGCTCCGCGAGGGTCGTTGGCGCCAGCGTCGGCGAGTCCGCGCAGGTACGGCAGCCACGGACCCGCGACCGCATCGTACGAGCCGGCGGCATTCAACGCCGACTGCGCAGAAGCGGCGTCCTTGCCGGCCAGCGCGATCGCGGCCCGCAGCATCGGCGTCTGCACGTTGACGATGTCGGGAGCGGGAGGCTGCAATTCTTCGTACGCCTTGGCGAGCGCCGATGCGCGCGACGCCTGCCCCGCGAACGCCGCGGCAAGCGACGCCGTCCAGGTCGTGTCCGGACCGTGGCTGGTCGAGATTGCGGAATCGATCCCGGCGTGGGCGCGATCGAGATCGCCGGCGAGCGCGTCGTCCAGCGCCTGCTCCGCGATCAGGCTGCCGGCGAAGTCGTCGATGTGGGCGGCGCGCACGGCGGCAATCGCCCGCGCGTAGAGCGTCCGGCTCGTCTCGATGTCGCCGGTGGCCGCGGCCGCGCGAGCGGCCTCGGTCACCACCAGATATCCGTCCTGACGTGTCGCTGTCGCCCGCACGTGTTCCTGCATGGCGGCGGTGTCCTTGTCCACGAAGGCCAGGCCGAAGGCCAGCGCGCGGAGCGCCGACGAGTCGAGTCCGTCCGCCGCGGCCTTCCGAATGATTTCTTTGGCTTCGTCCACCTGGCCCTGCGCGAGCAGCGCGCGTGTGAGCTGCTGGTAGGCGACGAGCGATGTTGGCGCAAGCTCGACGGCCCTGCGCCCCTCCGCGACCGCGCCGTCGGGCTGATTCATGCGGAGATACGTCGTCGACAGGTTGTTGTGCGGGACCCAGTCGTCCGGATACGTGGCAATCCACACCAGGTAGGTCGCGACCACATCGTCGAGACGGCCGGTGACGACATAGTGATAGGCCGACTTGATGAAGAGCCGCTCCGGCTCGCTGATCGAGTCGCTGTGGGCGAACGCCTGCTTCAGGTACTTCGTTGCCTGCTCCTGATCGCGCAGGTTGGCATAGATCGCTCCGAGCCTGGCGGCCGCGACGGCGAAGTTCGGATCGAGTTCAAGGGCGCGCTCGAAAAACGGAATCGCCTGCATCTCGCCCGTCGTCAAGCGTGTCTCGAGGCCCAGGCTGTACGCCTTCAACGCCTCGAGCGAAGGGGTCGTGGTGTTCTGAGCAGGAACGTTGAATTTCTGGATCGAGCCGATCGACTCGCCCAATCGCTCGCGGATGCGCGCGGCGGCCGTGCCGACGGTCGCCAGGACGTCGGTCTTTGCCGCGGCCTGCGCCTGATCGCGTGCGAGCGTGTCGCCCGTGTGGCAGGCCTGCGCCTCGAGCGTGATCACATACGCCGAGCTGAGCGGCGCAATCGAACCCAGCAGGATGGCCTTCACTCCCAGCCGCTCGCACAGATCCCGCGCAACCGGCAAGGTGAGCGGCTGGTTGGGCGAGACCTGCATCAGCTGCATGGTGGAACGCACCTGCGAGGTCGGCACGACTTTCACGTACTGCGACTGCTGGAGCTGGATCTCGAGCGCGTCTTTCAGGGCGCCGTCGAAGACTGCTTCACCCGTGGTGTTGGAGAAGTCTGCGAGCAGCAACGGCTCGCGCGTCGGCGGCGGAGCTGGCGGCTTACCGACACCTTTGAGGAGTGTGTAGCCGCCGATCGCGACCAGCGCCAGCAGCAGGACGACGGTCACGAGATCCTTGATCTTGCCTGGCGCCAGCGCGCGGCTGAGGCCCGAGGACTCGTCGTCGGACGGTTGCGGTGTCTGGCCCGCGTAGATTCTCGACGGGATGCGCAGCACCTTGGAGGATCCCGGCGAGCTGTCGAGCGACGTGGCGGCGTATTCGCGACCCGCCATCGACCCGCTTTGGACGGCGCGCAACCGCGCCGCAACCTCGGCCGCGGTGGCTGGACGATACTCGCGATCCTTTTCGAGCATTCGCGCGACGAGGCGGCGAACTTCCTTGGGCACGGCCGAGGCGTCGCCGGGGTCGAGGCCTGTCGGGGACGAGTGGAGGATCGCGTCCACGATCGCGGTCGTCGACCGGCCCTCGAACGCGCGGCGGCCGGTGAGCATCTCGTACAACACGAGACCGAGCGAGAAGATGTCGGTGCGGGGATCGAGCGGGTCGCCGAGCGCCTGCTCGGGGGACATGTAGAGGACCGTCCCGACAGCCGTTCCGAGACTCGTGAGCGGCCCTCCGGGCCCGTCACCGGCCGACGAGGCGTCGGCGGCACCGGCAATGACGGCTGCCAGCCCGAAGTCGAGCA
The DNA here is from genome assembly GCA_035693505.1 of Vicinamibacterales bacterium. Lineage (GTDB taxonomy): Bacteria > Acidobacteriota > Vicinamibacteria > Vicinamibacterales > CAVVIG01 > CAVQFC01. The sequence goes on along the minus strand of DASSGK010000310.1, from coordinate 20,773 downwards.
GCTTCGCGTCGCCGCGGCTGGTCACGAAGATGTTGGCGGGCTTCAGATCGCGATGAATGATGCCAGCGCCGTGCGCGGCATCGAGCGCGTCGGCGACCTGCACGCCAAGATTGATGACCGTGGAGAGCTGGAGTGGCCCGGACGCCATCGCTTCGTACAGCGTGCTGCCGCGGAGCAGCTCCATCACCAGGTACGGGCGGCCGTCCGCCTCCGGTGCCTGACCGACGTCATAGATCGTGCAGATGTGCGGATGGTTCAGCGCCGAGGCCGTGCGTGATTCCCGCTCGAACCGCAGCAGGTGCTCTTGCGAGGTTGCCAGCGCCGGCGACAGCAGCTTCAGCGCGACGTCGCGCCGGAGCTTGCGGTCGTGCGCTTGATAGACCTCGCCCATGCTGCCCGCGCCGAGCTGGGCGATGATTTCGAAGCGGCCGACGATTTGAGTTCCTGGCGCGAGTGGCACGGCGCCGTTCTAGGAAACTCGACGCATGGTCCAGAAATCCCAGGTGAGAGACGAGGAGGCCACGAACGCGTACGGCAGGTAACCGTACCCGCGATCGCCCCAGTTACGTCCCCACGAATTGCGGAACATGATTACCCGTCGTTCGTGATCGTAGCCGACGGCGAGCACGGCATGGCCGCCGCGCAGGCGATCGTGACGCGTGGGTATCGGCACCAGGCCGGTGCGCCTGACCTCGCGGCCCATCATGCTCGCGTGAACGGCGATCGCCATCACGAACGGAAAGCGCTCCGCGAGGCAGGCGCGCAGTTGTGCGACGGATCGGCGAATGCGGTAGTAGGCGATGGCGCGATAGCGCCGGGCCGCGCGGAAACACGCCTCCGTCGGCGTTCGCCGAAATCGGCGCACGAGATACGGCCACATCGCTTCCGGACAGGCGCCCATTTTGGACACGGCGCGATAACCGTCTCGGAGACATACCGGGCCGTTCGTGTCGACCAGATTGGCCAGGACACGCTCGTTGTAGTAGATGAAAAGTCGCGACGGCGACGGCACGTTCCGACGTCCCTCCCTGAGTTCGTCGTAGCGCAGCGCGGCGGCGATAGCATTCGCCGAGCAGCTGTTCAAGTGAAGCTGGTCATACACCGGCGGACAATGACGACGAAGGTCGACGATAGCGGGGAGCCGGCGCACGACAGACTGATGCGCGCGGTACTGCCAGTCCAGCGGGCTCACTGAATCCCGCCCGGTGCCGAGATGCCGTTTCACTTAGGAACGGCGCGATTCTACATTACTTCCGCGCTTTTCGACGGGGTGAGTCGTGGAGAGTGTGCATCGCGCTCGGACGCACTGCTAATATCAACGGATGTCATCAAACAGGGCCGTGGCCATCGCCGTCACGCTGTTCGCCCTCGCGGCAGTGCCCGCACGGGCCCAGGGGTTCATCACCCCGTACGCCGGGTTCAATTTCGGCGGCGACTCAGCCAATTGCATCAGCCTGCAGAACTGCGAAGACCGGCGGTTGAACGTGGGGGTTGCGCTTGGGGCGACCCACGGAATCTTCGGCTTCGAAGAGGACATCGCCTACGCGCCGGATTTCTTCGGGAAGGTGCCTGGTAGTCACAACGCGGTGCTCACCGTCATGAGCAATCTGATGCTCGTGGTGCCCGCCGGTCCGATCCAACCCTATGCGCTCATCGGTCTTGGCCTGATCCGGCCGCACGCGGAGTTCGACGCGACCAACCTGTCGTTCGACCAGAACGCGCTCGGGTACGACATCGGCGGCGGCCTCAACGTGTTCCTCGCGCACGCCGTCGGTCTCCACGGCGACATCCGGCACTTTCACACGCTGCAGGACGTGACCCTCGGGCTGTTCGGCAACCAGCAGCTCGACTTCTGGCGCGCCAGCGCCGGCCTCACGTTCCGGTTCTGATCCGCGCGCGACAAAACTTCTCATCTGGTCGAGGTGGCTCGTCATCCGGATTGGTTAGACTACAAAAAGGAGACGACGATGCCAGACAAGGCGAACGTGACGCGCGCGCAACTGATCGACAAGCTGAATGAAGATTTGTCCCGGGAGTATCAGGCCATCATTGCCTACGTCGTGTACTCACAGGCGCTCAAGGGCGCGCAGTACATGAATATCGCGACCGAACTCGAGAAGCACGCCGGCGAGGAGTTGCAGCATGCGCTCATCATCGCGAAACAAGTGGACTATCTCGGTGGGATGCCGACCGCGACGGCGCTGCCTGTGAAGTTGACGGACAAGGCCGAAGAGATGCTGCGTGCCGATTTGAAAAACGAGAGCGACACGATTCGAGCGTACCGGGAACGGATCCTCCAGTGCGAAGCGCTCGGGGAGTACGCGATTGCCGAAGACATCCGGGAAATTCTCAGGCAGGAGCAAGAGCACCTCATCGATTTGGCGACCGCCCTCGGCGAAGATGCGCCTGACCTTTCGCAGTAACCGCTGGCGCTGAATTTGCTCCAGGTCGTATAGAGAACACGACCATGGAACAAGACGATCAGAAACGAAAGGAACGTCGCCGAGTGGGGCGTCCACCAGCCGGCGCCAAGAGTGGCGAGCGAGTCAAGGACTACCCCCAGCTCAGCATTCGCGTCCCTGTGGAGTTCAAAGCTCGTCTCAACGCCCTCAGCGCCGTCACCGGCCTCTCCCAGTGGCGGGTGATCATGGAAGCGATCAACTGTTTCAACGAGGATCTGCCGAAAAACGAAAGAGACCTTGTGGACGGCTTGAGCGAACGGTTGATGCGGGCCGGTTAAGTGGTTATGGGAGTGCGCTTTGACACCAATTTGCTGTCAACATTTGTCAGACGAAGCGCCATATTGACGTAAAATGTCATTTCGCAGCCACGGCCCGAGCTGATAACTTACTGATAACAAAGCAATTTAATCAGCGACCCGCAATCGGCATGAGCTCTGCATTGCTGAGATTGAGCTGATTCCGTGACGATGCGAAAAGACCAAGGCTTCGCCCTAATTGACCTCATATTCGTCTGCGGGGTGATCGGAGTGCTCTGCAGTATCGCGCTGCCGCGCTTGTTGATGGCCCGGCAGTCAGCCAGCACCGCGTCGGCGATCGCCTCGATGCGCGTCGTCAACAGCGCGCAGCTTACCTACGCGCTGACCTGCGGTTCCGGTTTCTATGCCCCCAACTTGACGACACTCGGCACGCCGCCGCCGGGGAGCCAGCAGTCGTTCATCTCCGTCGGCCTTGGCTCCGCCGACACGGTGACGAAGAGCGGCTACGTGATCACGATGAGCGCGGTGACGTATCCCGGCTCCCCCGCGACGTGCAACGGAGTCGGGCCCGGAAACGCGGGTCAGGGTTTCAGCGCCACCGCGGATCCGACCGAGCCGAGCAACTTACGCTTCTTCGGTACCAACGCGAGCAACATCATCTACGAGAACACGTCGACGCTGGTTGGATCCATGACCGAGACGGGACCGCCGCCCGTCGGCCAGATGGTCGTGCACTGATCAGCTATAATCCCCGGTCATGTGGACCAAGATGATGTCGGGGCCGCGCAAGAAGGCCCCGAAGACGATAGCGGTAATCGATCCCGACAAATGTTTTGGCGCGTTCGCGTGCTCCATCTGTCAGGCCGCCTGCCCGGTCGCAGGCTGCATCGTCGAGGAGCCCGATCGCGATGGACGGATGGTCTGCGCGGTGCGAGCGGACCTGTGCATCGGCTGCGGCTTGTGCGTGACGCTCGGCAATCCCACCGCGCCGCAACAGCGCGAGTTCGGCTGCCCGCAGGACTACGACGCGATCAACATGATGCCGTGGGAAGAGGTACTTAAAACTCTGACAAGTGAGAAGGTAGAAGTTACAAGTTAGAAGGCAAGACTTCGTACTTTAACTTCTCAGTTCTCACTTCTAACCTCTAACTTGTGATTGCGTCGCCGTGAAGTAACGCGACGGCAGCGGGTGGTCTATCTTCGACGCGATGAACGTCGAAGCTTCGCTGACGGCTGCCAGCGACACTCCCGTTTCGATTCCCAATCCGTCCAGCATGTAGATCAGATCGTCGGTGGCCAGGTTGCCGGCGGCGCCCGGCGCGTACGGGCAGCCTCCGAGCCCGCCGGCCGATGCGTCGTACGTCGCGATGCCGAAGGACAAGGACGCGAGCACGTTCGCGAGGGCCGTTCCGCGGGTGTCGTGAAAGTGCAGCGCGATCCGCTCGACCGGGATTCTCGCCAGGACCGCCTCGAGCACGCGCGGCACCTGCCCGGGATGCGCGATCCCAATCGTGTCGCTGATCGCCACCTCGAAGACGCCGAGTTCCGCGAGCCGCATGGCGACACGCGCGACCTGCTGTGGATCGACGGCGCCCTCGAAGGGGCAGCCGAATGCGGTCGAGAGATATCCCCGAACGCGAAGGCCGGCCGCGATCGCCCGTTCGCACACCGACCGGTAAGTCGCGAGCGATTCGTCGATGCTCTGGTTGATGTTCTTCCGGCTGAACGTCTCCGTCGACGAAGCGAAAACGGCGATCTCGGATACGCCCGCCTGCAGCGCACGTTCGAGGCCTGCGAGATTCGGCACCAGCGCCGAGTAGCGCGTGCCCGGCGCGCGCAGGATGCCGGCAAAGACCTCCGCTGCATCGGCCATCTGCGGCACCCATTTGGGACTCACGAAAGCCGACACCTCGATCACGGGGAGATGAGCGGCCGAGAGCCGGTTCACGAACTCGATCTTGTCCTCGGTGGAGACGTGCGCCTGCTCGTTCTGCAAGCCATCGCGCGGTCCCACCTCGACAATGGTGACCTTGCCGATCATGATGCGAACTCCACGAGCGTCGCGTCGGCCTGGACGAGCTCGCCCTCCTGGCAGCGCACGGCCGACACGACGCCGTCACCAAGCGCGCGCAGCGGCAGCTCCATCTTCATGGCTTCGAGCACGACGAGGACGTCGCCTTTCTTCACCGGATCGCCGGCTTTGACTTTGACGCGGATGACCGTCGCAGGCATGGGAGCGATGAGCGACGCGGCGGCGGATGTCGCGGCGCGGCGGGCCGACGCCGGCGACTTCGCGCGTGCGGCCTTTGCGCCGGAATTCCAGGGGTCATTGGACTGCGGCCGGCCGGCGGCGAGTCGCACATCGCTCGCTCGCTCGGCCTCCCGTGCCGATTCTGCCGTTGACGGTTCGTCCGCGATCGACGCTGCAATCGCGGCGGATTCGCGATCGAGGAACGCGGTGTCGATCGCGCCGTCGCGAAACGCGTCCGACTCCAGAATCCGAATCAGAAACAGCCGGTTGGTCCTTACGCCGGCGATCTCGAACTCCCGGAGCGCGGTCGTGAGGCGAGCGATCGCGAGCGCCCTGGTCTCAGCGGTCGAAATCACTTTCGCGATCATCGGATCGTAGTACACCGAGACCTCGCTGCCGTCCGCGATGCCGGCGTCGACGCGAATGCCCGGCCGCTGCGGTTCTCGATAGCGCGTCAGCCGGCCGGCTTGCGGGAGGAATCCCTGTGCAGGATCTTCGGCGTAAAGGCGCGCCTCGATGGCGTGTCCGCGCTGGCTGATTGCGGCCTGCGTCCACGGAAGCGGTTCACCGTTGGCGACCAGAATCTGTGCGCGGACGAGATCCAGGCCGGTGACCTGCTCGGTGACCGGATGTTCGACCTGGAGGCGCGTGTTCATCTCCAGAAAGTAGAACCGATCGCCGTCAACGAGAAACTCGATCGTCCCGGCGTTCCGGTACTTCGCCGCTCGCGCCGCCGCCACGGCGGCTTCGGTCATGCGCGCGCGCAAGGACGTCGACAGGGCGAGCGATGGGCTTTCTTCGATCACCTTCTGGTGACGGCGCTGCGTCGAACAGTCCCGCTCGAACAGGTGCACGACCTGACCGCGTTCGTCGGCGAAGACTTGTACCTCCACGTGGCGGGGATGTGAAACGAGGCGCTCGACGTAAAGCTCGCCGTCGCCGAACGCGGCCGTCGCCTCGCGCCGCGCGGCCTGGATCGATTCGTCGATTTCGTCCGCGGCGTGCACGTGACGCATGCCCTTGCCGCCGCCGCCCGCCGACGCCTTGATGAGCGCCGGCAAGCCGATTCGTTCGATCGCGTCTCGAATGCCGCGATCGGTTTGATCGGCGGGCGTCTCGCCGGGCACGACCGGAACGCCGGCCGATTCCACGAGCCGGCGCGCGTTGATTTTCGATCCCATCTGCGCGATGACGCCGGCGGGAGGCCCCACGAAGATCAGATCAGCCTCGGCGCACGCGCTGGCAAACGCAGCGTTCTCGGACAGGAAACCGTAGCCGGGGTGAATGGCATCCGCGCCTGATGAGCGGGCGGCATCGAGCAGCTTCGGGATCGATAAGTAGCTGTCGTGCGCCGGCGCGGGTCCGATGGCGACGGCGTGATCCGCCGCCTTGACGTGGGGAGCCGCGGCGTCCGCCGCCGAATACACCGCCACGCTCTCGATTCCCGATTCAGCGCAGGCACGGATCACGCGAATCGCAATCTCGCCGCGATTGGCGATCAGGAGGCGGCGTATCACGTCGACCGCCTCTTCAACACAAAGGACACCGGGGACACGAAGACCAGATTCATGCCTAAGATTTTCTTGCCTTTGTGTCCATGGTGTCCTTTGTGTTCTCGCGGCCGACGACCCATCTTGCCGCGCGTTTATCGAGGAACGCCCGCAACCCTTCCTGACCCTCGAGCGACACGCGCCGCGCGGCGATCGCGGCCGCGGTGATAGGCATCGCGTCGGCGATCGGCTGTCCCCACACGGCCGGGATCAGTGCTTTCGCGGCCGCAACGGCCTCCGGTCCCGCGGTCAGGATTTCCTTCACGTAGCGGTCGACCGCGGCATCCAGGTCGGCGTCAGCTACGACGTCGTGAACCAGCCCGATCTCCTTCGCCCGGCGCGACGAGAAACGGGCGCCGGTGAGAAACAGTTCCCGCGCCGCCGCCTGGCCGATCTTCGCGAGCGCGAACGGCGAGATGACGGCCGGCAGGATGCCGAGTTTCGTCTCGGTGAAGCCGAAGAGCACGCCTTCTTCCGCCACGACGATGTCGCAGACGGCTGCCAGCCCGGCGCCGCCGCCGAGGGCCGCGCCCTGGATGCGGCCGACAACCGCGAGCGGGAGCGCGTTGATGGCCGCGAACATCCGCGACATCGCCATCGCGTCCCGCAGGTTTTCTTCTTCGGTGTAGTGCACGGTCTTCGACATCCACGTCACGTCGGCGCCCGCGCAGAAGACTTTGCCCGCTCCCGCGATCACCGCCACCCGGATGTCGTGCTTCGCCGCGGCGTCTGCGGTTCGCGACGCCCAGTCGGTCAGCTCGGCGATCACGTGCTCGTTGAAAGCGTTCCGGACGTCCGGCCGATTCAGGGTGAGACGCTCGACGGGTCCGTCACGGGTGCTGATCAGATGCTGATAGGCCATGTTCTCTCACCACGAAACGCTCGAAACGGGACGAAAACCACGAAAGTCTCTTTCGTGTGTTTCGTGTGTTTCGTGGCTCACATTCTAAATACTCCGAACTTCGCTCCGGGTATCGGCGCGTTGAACGCCGCCGAAATGCCTAGGGCCAGCATCTGCCGCGTTTGGGCCGGCTCGATGATGCCGTCGTCCCACAGCCTGGCGGTGGAGTAGTACGGCGAGCCTTCATGCTCGTACTTGTCCAGAATCGGCTGGCGGATGGCGTCTTCTTCCTCCGCCGTGAACGCCTTGCCCTCCCTCGTCAGCTGATCGCGTTTCACCGTCGTCAGCACCGAGGCGGCCTGGGCCGCACCCATCACCGAGATCCTGGCGTTCGGCCACATCCAGAGCAGCCGGGGCTCGTACGCGCGTCCGCACATGCCGTAATTGCCGGCGCCGAACGAGCCGCCGATGATCACGGTGAACTTCGGCACCACCGAGTTCGCGACCGCGTGAACGAGCTTGGCGCCGTCCTTCGCGATTCCCGCGCGCTCGTACTTGCTGCCGACGATGAAGCCGGTGATGTTCTGAAGGAAGACCAGAGGGATCCCGCGCAGGTTGCAGAGCTCGATGAAATGCGTGGCCTTGAGCGCCGACTCCGAGAACAGCACACCGTTGTTGGCGACGATGCCGACGAGGAAACCGTGCAGGCGGGCGAAGCCGGTCACCAGCGTCGTCCCGTACCGCTCCTTGAACTCGTCGAAGCGTGAGCCGTCTACCAGCCTGGCGATAATCTCGCGCACATCGTACGGCTTGCGCGGATCGGCGTTGACGATCCCGTCGAGCTCGGCCGCGTCGTAGAGCGGCTCCTCGGGAGCGCTCATGTCGGCCGGAAGCGATTTCGCGGTGTTCAGGGTGGACACGATCGTCCGGCAGATCTCGAGCGCGTGCGCATCGTCTTCCGCGAAGTAGTCGGCCACGCCCGACAGGCGCGTGTGGACGTCGGCGCCGCCGAGATCTTCAGCGGTCACTTCCTCGCCGGTCGCCGCCTTCACGAGCGGCGGGCCGCCGAGGAAAATCGTGCCGGTGTTCTTGACGATGATCGTTTCGTCCGACATCGCCGGCACGTAGGCGCCGCCGGCCGTGCACGAGCCCATGACGGACGCGATCTGCGGGATGCCCTCGGCGGACATGCGTGCCTGGTTGAAGAAGATGCGGCCGAAATGATCGCGATCGGGGAAGACCTCGGCCTGAAGCGGGAGGTATGCGCCGCCTGAATCGACGAGATAGACGCACGGCAGGCGATTCTGCAGCGCGATTTCCTGCGCCCGCAGATGCTTCTTTACCGTGATCGGAAAGTACGTGCCGCCCTTCACCGTGGCGTCGTTGGCGACGATCATCACCTCGCGGCCGGACACACGGCCGATGCCGGTGATGATTCCGCCGGCGGGCGCGTCGTTGTCGTACATGTCGGCGGCGGCGAGAGGAGAGAGCTCGAGGAACGGGGAGCCGGCATCGAGGAGCCGTTCGATGCGTTCGCGGACGGGCAGTTTGCCCTGGGCGCGATGACGCTCGAGGTACTTCGGTCCGCCGCCTTCGCGCGCGCCGCTCACGCGTTCGCGCAGCTCGGCCACGAGCTGCTGCATGCGCGCGCGATTGGCCAGGAAAACGGGGTCAGCCGGGTCGACCAGCGTGTGCAGGATGTCCATGGTCGTCAACGCCTCACGAGGCCAACGACCACTGGCCGGCGACGGGGTTCACCATCCGCAGCAGTCGGATTTGAAGCCACAGACAGGGCAGCGCCACACCGCGTGCATCCGGTACGCCTCAGCGCCGCAGCGCTCGCACAGGGTCTTGGTCTCCCCTGCGGCCGTCGTCTGGAGGGCGGACCTGACGGGGGTGATCGGACGTTCCACCGGATTGCGCTCGCCGGAATCGGGCATGCGCGAAATTATAGCCATGCCGTCCACGAAATACTTGCGGCCGCAGCCGCCCGCGCAAACGCGGGTACGGACGGGGTTTGACGCTAAGCCCATCGAAATTAAACCCCAGCAATATGTATTAATAATGCTCCAGATACATAAACGTGTATTGACAGCTTACGCTTTTTCGCTACATTCTGACGTGCATGAGCATCAAACGTAAGAAACGTGTACTTGCGATAGACGATGAGCCGGCGATGACCGAGTGGTTGAAGATTCTTCTCGAGCATGCCGGGTATGAGGTGCGGACCGCGCTCATCGGCACTCGCGGGGAAGAGCTCTTCAAAACGTGGCGTCCGGACGCCGTCGTCACCGACATGATGCTCCCGGATGTCGACGGCATCGAGCTCGTGCGTAAATTCAAGCTGCTCGACTCGGATTCCGAAGTCATCGTCGTGACCGGCCAGGGCAACATTCCACGATCGGTCGAGGCGGTGAAAGCGGGCGCCTTCGACTTTCTGGAAAAGCCGATCGATGCGGAGCGCCTGCTGGACAAGCTCGAGAAAGCCATCAAGCAGAAGACGCTGATGGACGAGAACGAGCAGCTGAAAGCCAAGCTCCAGGATCGCTACAAGTTCCAGAACGTGATCGGCAAGAGCAAGAAGATGCAGGAACTGTTCGACCTGGTGGAGAGCGTCGCCGCCAGCGAAGCCAACATCCTCATCCAGGGCGAGAACGGCACCGGCAAGGAGCTCATCGCCAACGCGATTCACTACAACAGCAAGCGGAGCAAGGGACCGTTCATCAAGATCAATTGTGCCGCCATCCCGAAAGACCTGATCGAATCCGAGCTGTTCGGTTACAAGAAAGGCGCGTTCACCGGCGCCACGATGGACAAGGAAGGGCTCTTCGAGATGGCCGAGGGCGGCTCGCTGCTGCTCGACGAGATCGGCGAGATGCCGCCGTACCTGCAGACCAAGCTGCTGCGGGTGCTGCAGGAGCGCGAGTACCGTCCGATTGGCAGCGACCGGATCGTGCACGTCGACTTCCGCCTGATCTGCGCGACGAACATCGATCTCGATGCCGCCCTGCGCGACGGACGCCTGCGCGAGGATCTCTACTTCCGCATCAACACGATCACCTTGCGCGTCCCGCCGCTGCGCGAGCGCACGGAAGACATCCCGCTGCTGTGCGATTACTTCCTCGACAAATTCCGGCAGCGCTATCAGAAGAACGTGAAGACGCTGGCGCCGTCCGTGTATCACCTCCTGATTCGCAATCGCTGGCCCGGCAACGTGCGCGAGCTGGAGAACGCGATCGAGCGCGCGGTGCTGGTCGGAAAAGGCGGCGAGATCGCCGTCACCGATCTGCCGGAAACGATTCGCGAGGAATCGACGACGGCCGTCGACTTCGTGATTCCTCCTCACCGGACGCTGGCGGAGATCGAGAAGATGGCGATCGTGCAGACGTTGCAGCGGACCAACTGGAACAAGCAGGAGGCCGCGCAGATCCTCGGTCTGTATCGCCCGACGCTGTACAGCAAGATGAAGAAGCACGAGATCCGCGACGCCGGCAAAGCCGCGCGCGGCTCCGCATCCTCGACGCCTGCGTCCGCCGCCAACTAATTCCCTCCAAGCTCGTGCACGGCCGTCGTGCGCGAGCATCGCCGATCTCGTGGCACATAACTTGTAGACCTTCTGCACAGGCAGGAGGCCAGATGGACAATTCCCGTGAAATGGCGGTGACATTGGCGGGCGCGGCGCTCGGCGCGGCTGCCGCGTTTCTGTTTTTTACCGAGCGCGGGCGTAGCCTGCGCCGACAGATCGAACCCGCGCTGGACAATCTCGCGCGCGAACTGAACAGTTTCCGCGCCACCGTTCAAAAGGCGAGCGGCGTGGCGAGCGAGGGGTGGAAGCTGTTGAACGAAGCGATTGGCGAGCCCGGAACGTCGCCGAGATATCCGGGGCGCCAGACGGCGCCGTTCTAAGGCACGGTCATGCCAGCCGAATTGGCCACGACGAATCTTCTCCTCGGCATCATGGCCGCGGTCAGCGTGCTCGAAGGGCTGATCATCATCGGCATGGGTGTCGCCGCCTACATGGTCTACAAGAAGGCGACCGCGCTCATCGACGACTGGATGGTGCTGGCGCACGGCGTCGAGTCCCGTCACATGGCGCCTGCCATGAGGCGCGTCAACGCCATCCTCGACGATGTAAGAAGCGTGACGACGAAAGTGAAGGACGAGACCGAACGCGTCGACGATGCGATTCATTCGACGATCGATCGAATAGACGAGACCGCCGTCCGCGTGCGCTCGAACGTGCGCGCGAAAACCAGCGCCGTGATCGGCCTGGTGCGCGGTGCACGTATAGCGCTCGAAGGAATGCTTCGCTCCACAGTAAGAACCTAGAACCCTGGAACCCAGATTTCGGAGGACGAACATGGCAGACAGCTACGATCGCTTTGACAACGAAGGAAACGGCGGCGGCAGTTTCGTGATGGGACTGCTGACCGGTACCGTCCTCGGCGCGGGCCTGGGGATCCTCTTCGCGCCCAAGTCGGGGTCCGAGCTTCGCAACCAGCTGTCCGAGCAGGCGAACAACCTCGCGAACCAGGCGTCGGAAGGCGTGCGCAAGGTGACCGAGAATGCCGGCGACTGGGCCGACCGCGGCCGCGAAATGTACGACAAGGCGAAGGGCGCCGTCGCAAAAGGCGCCGACGAAGCTCAGAGGTACGCGCGCGATGCGGCCAGCACGGTGAAGGATGCCGCGGCCAAGGCCAGCGACGAGGCGCGCGATACCGCGAACCGGTTCAAGGACTCGGCCGCGTCGGCCATGCCGTCCACATCGACGAGCGGCTCGTCAGGCTCGGGTTACGGGACGGGGTCGTCTTACGGCAGCGGCGCCGACAGCGTTCGCGGAAGCTCCTCGGAGCAGACGCGGGGGCAGTCGGGCAGTGGACCATCCGGATCGCGGCATAGCTGATGACGGACGCCAACGCGCGGACAGCGGCGAACCTGGTTCTGGCGTCGGCCGGAATCGCGGCGGCTTACGTCGTCCTGACGAAACCGCCGCTCCGCCGTCTGGCGTTTCGTGCCGTGGAATACTGGCTGGGCGCCACCGTGCCGGTGTTCCTGCTCACGCAGGCGCGAGAGGCCTGGGCCGAGTCCGGCCGCCGGCGCGCATGACATAAACTTGTCGCGTGGAAGTGCAGCGCGCCGCGCGACCTGCGCGTGACATCGTCCGCCTCACGGGCCTGTCCCTGTGGCGGGGGTTCGAGGGCTTCTACAACAGCGACGACCTGACGTACGCGGCGTCGATCGCCTACTACGCCCTGTTGTCGCTCTTCCCGTTCTTTCTGCTCGCGCTCGCCGTTCTCAGCCGCACAACCGACGACGTCAAGAACCGCAACGAGGTGCTGACGTTCGTTCTTCGGTTCTTTCCCGCGCAGTTCGATTTCATCACGAAGCAACTCGAGGCGTTTCGCGGCGAATCGATCACTATCGGCGTCGCCGGTACGATTGCGCTCGTGTGGGGCGCGCTCGGCGTGTTCGGAGCGATCAGTACGGCAGTCAACTACGCCTGGGGCGTCGAGAAGCAGCGGAGCTTCTGGAAACACAAGCTCGTCTCGTTCGTCATGCTGCTGGTCGCCGGGCTGATTCTGATATTCACCCTGCTCCTGATCAGTGCGTCGCATGTCGTGGGCGCGAGCTGGTTCGCGGACGTGCTGCACGTATTTCCATGGCTGGGGGTGCTGCGCGGCTACACCATTCGCAATGCGACAACCTTGTTGTTCATCGCCGTCGTCGGGATGGTGTTCTACTTCCTGCCGAATGCGAAGGTGCGGTTCCGCGATGTCTGGATCGGCGCCTTCATCACCGGGTTGCTCTGGAAAGGCGCCCTCGAAGTGTTTGCCTGGTATATCCGGGACATGACGCGCTTCGCCCGCGTGAACGGGTCGATTGCCGTCGTCGTCGTCTTTCTGGTCTGGGTGTACGTGCAGGCGGTGATTCTGCTGTACGGCGCTGAGTTCACCGCGGCGTACGCGCGTCTTCGACGCGGGCGGCCGGACGAAGTGCCGGCGGCGGCGACCCCGCGGACCTGACGCGCAGCATGGCATCACGGCGGTCGCAGCGTGCGCTCATCCTGACCTTGGTCGTGGTGTGCTCAGCGGCCGCGAGCGCGATTCAATTGATCTCGGTCGCCGACGAGATCACCATCGGCAAACAGGCGCAGGCAAAGGTCAGGAAAGAGACGCCGCGGGTCACCGACGCGCGGACTGTCGCCTATCTCGCCGACATCGGCCGCACGCTCGCGTCCCACGCGGAAGGTGAGCGCTACCCGTACACGTTTTCGATTGCCAACTATCGCGAGATCAACGCGTTTGCGCTGCCGGGCGGTCCCGTGTGGGTGAATCGCGGCGGCATCCAGGCCGCGCGCACCGAATCGCAGCTGGCCGGAATCCTGGCGCACGAGATCGCGCACATCTCGCAGCGGCATGCGGCGCAGCAGCTCTCGAACGTGATGGTCACGAATCTTGGTCTCAGCCTGTTCGGCGCGCTGTTGGGCAACGCCGGAGGGGCGGCCGCGGCGAACATCGCGGCGCAGTACATCGCCAGCGGCGCGTTCCTGAAGTTCAGTCGAGACGATGAGCAGGAGGCCGATCGCGTCGGCGTTGGCATCATGAGGCGCGCGGGCTGGGATCCGCACGGCATGATCGAGCTGATGGAATCGATCCGCGAACAGGAGAAGCGCGACCCGGGCTCGGTCGAGATCTTCTTCTCCAATCATCCGTCTCCGAAAGAACGCCTGGAGTTGCTGGCGCGCATCGTCCCGTCGCGCCGATCGGGAACGCGCGACAGCGGCGCCTTCCAATCGATTCGCGCGAGGCTGCGCGCGATGCCGCCAGCCAAGGCGATGCCTAAACGATGAGAACCGCGTGCGCCTCAGTTGAGACGAACGCCAACACGGAGGAACCGAGAAACGGAGGACGCGCAGAGGCCCGCCCGCCGGACCGTGAAGGCTCTGGCGCACGCGTGCCGATCGGCTGGCAGCGCCGTTCGTCCTCCGATGCTTTGTTCCTAGACCTCTACTTTGGAAAGGGCGCGGATGATGGCGTCGCTGAATACCGGCACGTCGTCCGGTTTGCGCGACGTGATCAGGTTGCCGTCTTCGACGACCGGCTTGTCCACGTACCTGCCGCCGGCATTCTTGACGTCGATCGCGATCGACGGCCAGCAAGTAAGTGTGCGGCCCCTGAGCGCGTTGGCGGAGATCAGCAGCGACGGCCCGTGGCAGATCGCGGCCACCGGTTTGTTCGACTCCATCGCGTCGCGCGCCAGATCGACCATCGCGTGACGCATGCGCATCTTGTCGGGCGCATGGCCGCCTGGAATCACGAGCGCGTCGAAATCGTTCATGCGTGCGGCGCCGGCCGCGAGATCTGACGTGATCACCGCCTGGCCGCGCTTGCCGTGAAACTGCGCGCCGGCGGTGGGGCCGACGATCGTCACGGTGACGCCGGCCGAGCGCAGCGCCTCGAGCGGACCGGTCAGCTCGCGATCTTCGAATTCATCTTCGACGAGCATCGCGACGTGCTTGCCGCTCAGTCCGGCTCCCGAACTCATGCTCGCGATTCTACCTTAAATGTCATAATCGTCCGGTGAACCGCCTGGCGCGCGAGCGCAGTCCATACCTTCTGCAGCACGCGCAGAATCCCGTCGACTGGTATCCGTGGGGCGACGAAGCGTTCGCCAAAGCGCGGACCGAAGACAAACCGATCTTTCTCTCGATTGGCTACTCGACGTGCCACTGGTGCCACGTGATGGAGCACGAGTCGTTCGAGAGCGATCAGATCGCCGCCGTGCTCAACGAACAGTACGTCGCCATCAAGGTGGATCGCGAAGAGCGGCCCGACGTCGATCGCGTCTACATGACGTTCGTGCAGGCGACGACGGGTTCCGGTGGCTGGCCGATGAGCGTCTGGCTGACGCCGGACCTGAAGCCGTTCTACGGCGGCACCTACTTTCCGCCGGCGTCGAAATGGGGACGGCCCGGGTTCGTCGACATCCTGCAGGAGATCGGGCGCGTCTGGCGCGCCGAGCGCGGCCGGGTGATCGAGTCGGCCGAGGCGTTGACGACGCGGCTGCGCTCGATGGAGCAGACGGCTCCGGCGTCGGACCTGCCGGCTGCGGCGGCGCTGGAACGAACGGTCCAGCAATTCCGGGACGCGTTCGATCCGCGCAACGGCGGCTTCGGTGACGCGCCGAAGTTCCCGCGCCCGTCGGAGCTGTTGTTCCTGCTGCGCGAGCACGCGCGAGCCGGCGCGCCGCAATCCGCGGAGATGGTCCTGCGCACGCTTCGAGCCATGGCGCTCGGGGGCATGCGCGATCACGTCGGCGGCGGCTTCCATCGCTACTCGGTGGACGGCGCGTGGCGCGTCCCTCACTTCGAGAAGATGCTCTACGATCAGGCGCAGCTCGTCATCGCGCTGATCGAGGCGACGCAGGTGTCCGGCGATCCGTTCTATGCCGAGGTGGCGGAGGACACGCTGCTCTACGTCATGCGCGAGATGACCGACGAAGGGGGTGGCTTTTACTCCGCCGAGGACGCTGATAGCGTCCCGCCCGAGGACGCCGTTCAAATCGCGGAAGAGCCGACCGAACGGGCTCCTCACAAGAAGGAAGGCGCCTTCTACTTGTGGCGTGCCGCCGAGCTGGACGCGCTTCTTGGAGACGACGCGTCGATCGTGAAGCTGCGCTTCGGTGTCGAGGCCGACGGGAACGCGCCTCACGATCCGCAGCAGGAGTTTACGGGCAAGAACCTGTTCTACGTCGCCCGCTCGATCGACGATATCGCGAAGAAAACGAACCGTTCGCCGGATGAAGTGGTCGACGTGCTTCATGGCGCGCGCCTCAAGATGTTCAAGGAGCGGCTCGGCCGTCCGCGGCCTCAACGCGACGACAAGGTGCTCGCGGCCTGGAACGGGTTGATGATTGCCGCGTTCGCGCGGATGGCGCGGGCGCTTCGTGGCCTTGGAGCGGACGGCCGGACCGCGGGCGCGCCGTACCTGGACGCCGCGCGGCGCGCCGCCTCGTTCGTCCGCGAGCGGATGTGGAGCGCGCAGACCGGCCTGCTGCGCCGCCGGTACCGCGACGGACATGCGGAGATCGACGGGTACGCCGAGGACTACGCGTACATGATTCACGGTCTGCTCGAGCTGTTTCAAGCCGATCCGGAGCCGATGTGGCTGGAGTGGGCGATCGCGCTGCAGCGCCGGCAGGACGAGTTGTTCTGGGACGAGCAGGCCGGCGGCTGGTTCAGTACGACCGGGCAGGATCCGAGCGTGCTGCTGCGGATGAAAGAGGACTACGACGGCGCGGAACCGACGGCGAGCTCGGTGGCCGTGCTGAACCTGCTGACCCTGTCACACCTGGTCGCCGATTCCGCGTGGGACGATCGGATCGAGCGGACGCTGCGTCTGTTCGCGACAAGGCTCGAGCAGATGGGCCGCGGCGTCCCGTTGATGGCGGCGGCCTTGTCGACGTATTTGGCCGGCATGCAGCAGATCGTGATCGTGGAAGGCGAGGGCGGCGACGCGCTGGATCGTGCCGTCTCGATGCACTACCTGCCGTTTGCCATTCAGCTGCGCGTGACCTCGCAGGCGCAAGGCGCTCTCAGCGGCAGCCTGCCGTTTCTCGCATCCATGCAGCCGTTGGCCGGCATCACGTCCGCCTACGTGTGCCGCGATTTCACCTGTCGGCAGCCGGTCACGACCGTCGACGCCCTCGAACAGGAACTGGGGATCACCGCATGACCGTGTCCGTTGACGTCTGGCTGAGAGGCACCGAGCACGCCACCACGAAGACCATCGAAGGGCTCTCGCGCGAACCCGCCGACTGGACCGACGAAGACGTCCGGTTCGTGCTCGAAGAGATGCTGCGCGTGATGGCGCAGCTGAAGCAGCCGGGTGAAGAGCCGCGGACGATCGCGCTGCGCGGGCTCAGCTGGATTGTCAATGCCTATGACGAAGGAGGAGTGGTCATCGCGATCGAGATCACGCTGGGTGCGGCGATCGCCGGTCCCTTCCAGATCGACAAGGCCCGGCTCGAAGCGATGATCACGCGCGTGATGGCGCCGCCGGCGGCACCAGCGTCGACGATGGTCCACTAGAAGAGTGACTCGTCGATTCGGTACTGACTATCGCCACGAAACACACGAAACACACGAAACCATCAATCGCCGCAGACTGGGGTGAGACTCGCCGAAGCTCGCATCGCGCGCGAAGGCGCCACCCGGACCTCGCGCTTTCGACGGTAGTGCCCGGCTTTCCGCCTCCGCCAAGGCTGCGGCGAGACTCGCCGGAGCGCGCACAGCGCGCAAAGGCGGTAGCCGGACCTCGGGCGATGGCGGTCGCCGCACCCCGCGCTTCGAGTCAGCCGGTCGCGATCACCCACATCAGCACGAAGAATCCGAGGGCGAGGATTAAAACGCCGAACGTGATGTCGGCGGCGCCGTGGAGGAATTCGTTCGCCGACGCTCTGTGGATCGGCCGCGGAAAGCGCTCCCGATTGATGTGGATCTCGGACGCGGCAGAGCCGGCTGGCTGATGCCATCGAGCCGCCAGGTGGTCGCCGTAACGCCACCAGAGCAGACCGGCAAGCGCGAGAACGAAAGCGACGGTGAGAATCTGCGCCATGCCCAGACGCTCCTGAGTAACCGCGTTCCACAGTTCGGCCGATTGCACGCCGGCGGGCGTATAAGGTGCAAATAAAGGGCCGTGCGATCGTTGATACGATAGGCGCACGCTCCGCGTGCCGGGATGGCGGAATTGGCAGACGCACAGGACTTAAAATCCTGGGTCCCGAAAGGGGCGTGTGGGTTCGATGCCCGCTCCCGGCACTCACCTCGCTCGCGCTCGGTTTGTGCCGAGAGCGGTCCTCAGGCGCTTGGCCTTCGGCGCTTCGCGCCTTGGCCTTCGGGCTCGATGCCCCCCTCCAACGCCATGCCCGCCCTCGACAATAGGAATTTGTGGTTGCCGCACCTCGCTTGACGGTTGACGCCTATCGCTCGCCGACCAATTGCAGCACCTCTTGACACCGCTGGAAGCGCGCCCACCAGATCGCATTGTTCCAGGCCGAGTTGCGCTTCACACGAAGCGGCGGATTGTGCGCGATGAGAGCACGCACGGTTTCCACGCGGCAGCCGCCAAACATCGGACGGTCGGGTCCATTGAGCGTGCCGGCGGAGACCGCACGAGATAACGGCGTGGCGCCGTCTTCGCTTTCGACGCTCGGGTCCGCTCCGTGGGCGAGCAGCAACTTGAGAATGGTGGGATCGGTGTCGCCGGCAGCCAGAAACAACGGCGCCAGGATTCGATCGGCGCTGCGGATCGGGTCGGCGCCGCGATCCAGGAGCACCCGAACGGCCCCAGGCCGCCGCTCGAGGATGGCGTGTTGTAACGGCGTCGCGTCCCAGTTATCTCCCGTGGAACCGGGCAGGTTCACGTCGGCGCCGTGATCGATCAGGATGTTGATCGCGTCGAGTGATCCGGACCGCGCCGCCCAGATCAGCGGCGTCCACGAGGTATCACTCTCATCGGCTTTGTGGCCCTCGTCAAGAAGCTGGCGAAGGGCGGCGACGTCGTTGCGGGCCGCGGCCTGGGTCAGCGGAGCTTCGGGGTGCTGCGCGCAGGCGCCAGCGGCGAGCATCGCGGCGACGAGTCCAGCCCGGCGCATGAAGCGGTACATGACGATCTGGGAAACATCATAAACAAAGAGCTTTTCGATGTAAAGACCACCCAGCAAGCCGACGCCGGTTCATGGCTACGCAACGCGCCTTTTTCTGATCCCGGCCACCCGGGCCGGCAGCAATCGGCGGTCGTGGGTTGACGCCCGCTTCAGCTCGAGCACCGCCAGTGCCATTCCGGAGGCCGCTTTGAGCGTCCAGAATTCCGCGGCCGTCAACAACCGATGGCGATCGAGCAGAACCTGCAGGACCATGCCCGATCGATCGTCGCCACCGATCCGGAAATAGAACGATTCGGACTCACGGTCGGGAACAATCGGGTTGGGTCGGATAAGAACGTCGCGCGCACCGATCAGCCCGCGAAGACCCTGGGCAAACCGCAGTGAAGGATCCTCGTTCGAGTTCAACGCGGACACGACCGTTGCGAAGAGTTCGGCGAGTGATTGCGGTGTGGCGCCAGGCGTCGACTCTGCACGAGGTCGCGGCATCGCCAGCGGCTCTTCGAATTGCGCCGCCGCGTGATAACGCACGCCAAGACGATCGACCCGTGCGATGTCGCTGCGAACGAACCGCGCCATGACCACACAGTTCTGACCCATACCGCGCAGTCGGAGTTCGAGAGTGACGCCAGGTGCCACCTTGGACGCACACTCGAGGAGCACGCCCGTGCGTGAAATGTTGACGAGCTCGGCCTCCGCGCCACCCGGCATTTGAACGCCCCAGAACGACGGTCCGCTTCGAGGCGTGCGCTCGGCACGCTCGCGGAAGTTCTCCGCGGCGCCCGGTATGGCGGACGTCGCCAGGTGGACAAGTTCAGCGGGCAGTGGTGCGACCGGCCGTCTGATCAACGGCAGCCGAACGCACGCCGCACCGCGCTGCTCGCGCAGGGTCAACGCCCGGTCGAGCGCGTCTGCGATCTGTCTCCCCACCATCGATGGGTCGTACTGTTGACCGAGGCTCACCGGGCGACGACGCCTGAAGAATGCGAATCGCCGCGGTCCTTCTGCGGGTGCCTCGCGCAGCATATCGAGTGCGGAAATCGTCACCATCTGGACGTGCGGATCTGCATGCCATCTCACATGTTCGCTCAAGCGGTCGCTGTCTGCCACCGGAAGAAGCGCCGGCGCCACAATGAGATCGGGTTGTCGATGTTCAAAGCTGGCGATCGCGGCGCCGACGGTATCCACGAATGTGACGTCCGCCGGCACGTGCTCGCGTATGAGTGCCATCAACACGCTTCGTCGTTGTTGATCGGATTCGATCGCCAGGATGTGTGCCATTGGCTCGGCTTCTTGAGATGCGTTCACGGGTTCTCGCCTGCGCTCGGGGGATGGAATAGTTTCCATCCCGTCTGTCTGTGTTCCTTGAAGTCTCATTCGCAAGCCAGATGCCGACGCCGAACACAGATCCGTTTCAGAGCGCCATGAGATGGACGCGGTTTTGAGAGACTTACAAGATCGAAATCTCCACGAGGAAGGACTTTTTTCCAACCGAGCGGAAAGAGGCTATTCTCGGGCGGTCCGCGTCGAGGCGAAAAATGAACCGACGTCAGTTCCTTTCTGCGACCGCCGGGGTGGTCACGTTTCCGGGTGTGCCTCGCGTATTCGCCAATCAAAAGACGCAGTACGACCTCGTGATTCGAGGCGGCCGCGTGATCGATCCGTCAATCCGTCTCGACACCGTGGCCGACGTCGCGATCTCAGCCGGCCGCATCGCCGCGGTCGACCGAAATGTGTCCGCTGACGCG
>DASSGK010000309.1:0-4344 GCA_035693505.1 Vicinamibacterales bacterium | reverse complement strand
GGCGATATCGCCGTCGCGCCGTCGAACGCGAGCATCGTCTGGGTCGGCACCGGCGAAGCCAACAATCGACAGAGCTCGTCGTGGGGCGACGGCGTCTACAAGTCCGACGACGCCGGACGAACCTGGACGGCGGCCGGACCTGGGCCAGAGTGCTCTTCGTCAACGACAATACCGGAGCCACCGATCTCGTAATGGATCCGAAGGATCCGCAGACGCTGTTCGCCGCGATGTACCAGCGGCAGCGCAAGGCCTGGGGATTCAACGGCGGCGGCGCGGGCAGCGGCATCTATCGCAGCCGCGACGGCGGGAATACGTGGACCCGGTTGTCGAGCGGCTTGCCGCAAGGCGACAAGGGACGGATCGGCCTCGACATTTTTCAGGCCGATTCGCGAGTGATCTTCGCTGTCGTGGAGGCCGACGGACGCGAGAGCGGCGTCTACCGCAGCGCGGACGGCGGCGATACCTGGCAGGCGTGGTCAACGCTCAATCCACGTCCGATGTACTTCAGTCAGATCCGCGCGGATCCGAAGGACGCCGCCCGCGTCTACCTGCTCGGATCGAATCGCGGGTTCTACATCTCGAACGATGGCGGCAAGACATTCGCCGATGTCTTCAGCACGATCCACTCCGAGGATCATGCGCTGTGGATCGATCCCGACGACACGAACCACCTGATGGTCGGCGGCGACGGCGGCGTCTCGATCTCGTGGGACCGCGGTCAGACGTGGCTGTTCCGCGACAACCTGCCGGTCGGCCAGTTCTACGAGATCAGTGCCGACATGCAGGAACCCTACGTCGTGTGCGGCGGCCTGCAGGACAACGGCCACTGGTGCGTGCCCAGCGCGACACGCGCGCGCACCGGCATCTCGAATCACGACGGCTTCAACATCGGCAGCGGAGATGGCTTCTACGCGCGCCTGGATCCCGGCGATCCGCGCACCGCGATCATCGAATCACAGGACGGGCGCGCGAACCGCGTCAACCTGTCGACGCTCGAACGCCAGGCCATCTCGCCCGTCGTGCGGCGGGGGGCTGCCCGGACGCCGGGTGACCCGGCTGCGCAATCGGCGGGCGATCGCTGGAACTGGAATACGCCGATCGTCATGTCGAGCTTCGATCCCAGAACGATCTACATCGGCGCGCAGAAGGTCTACAAGTCGCCGGATCGCGGTGCGACCTGGAAAGCCATCAGTCCCGATCTCACGGAGAACATCGACCGCGACGCGCTGCAGATGATGGACGCCCCGGTACCGGAGCGGGCGCTGTCGCGTCACGACGGCGTCGCCGCCTTCTCGACGCTGACCACCATCGGCGAGTCCCCGCTCGACGCACGACTGCTCTACGCAGGCAGCGACGATGGCCGATTGAGTGTGACCCGCGACGGCGGGCAAACGTGGACCGCAGTGAACGAGCGGATTGCCGGACTGCCTCGAGGCACGTACGTCAGCAGCGTCCTGCCGTCCCGGCATGCGGCCGGCCGCGTGTACGCCACATTCGACGGCCACTACAACGACGACTACCGCGCCTACGCCTACGTCAGCGACGACTACGGACAGACCTGGCGGTCGATCACGGCGGGACTCCCCGCAACGTCGATGCACAAGGTTCGTGAGCACCCGCGCAATGCGCGGCTGCTCTTCGCGGCGCACGAGCGAGGCATTCATTTCTCGATCGACGGCGGCGCGAGCTGGTCTCCACTGAACCTCAACATGCCGACGGTTCCGGTCGACGACATCCTGATCCATCCGCGCGACAACGATCTCGTCGCCGGCACGCACGGCCGCAGCATCTGGATCCTCGACAACATCTCGTCTCTCGAAGCGCTGACGCCGGACGCGCTCAAGAGCGACGCGTTCCTCGTACCGCCTGCACGTGCCCGTCTGCTCAGCATCTACAACCCCCAGGCCTGGTACGGCGCCGGTCAGTACTTCGCGCCGAATCCCGACTTCAACGCGGCCATCGAGTACTACCTGCACGCAGCCACAAAGGAAGATGTCATCGTGACCGTGGCGGACGCGCACGGCGCGGCGCTCCGGACGTTCAAAGGTACGAGCCGTGCCGGGATGAACAGAGCCGCGTGGGATCTGCGGATGGAACCGCCGACCGCCGAGGGACAGCGCGAATCGCCGTCCGGCGGAGGACCCGGCGGTCCGCCGCTGGGTCCGCTGGTGCTCCCGGGGATCTATACGGTCACCGTGACGGCCGGCGGACGATTGCTCAAAGGGGAGTTGCACGTCGAAGGCGACCCGCGCGTGGTGTTCCCGGACGCCGATCGTCGAATACGGCAGACGGCCCTGCTGAACCTGTACGCGCTGCAGAAGTCACTGTCGGCGGCGCGCGTCGCGGGCGCAACCGCCGCTGGACAGCTCGACACGCCCGGCGGCAGAGGCCTCTACTCGAGTCGCGCCGACGCGGCGAGTCGCCTGACGCGCGTGCAGGCCGACCTTGTGGCACAGTTCAACACCGTCACCAGTCTGTCGCGCGCGATCGAGGGGTACTCCGGTCTGCCGACAGCGGATCAGCGCAAGCAGATTGACTGGGCCTTCGAGGATGCGGGACGGGCGATCGAGGCGATGAACCGCGTGCTGCAGACCGACACCGCGCCGTCGCGCCTGACGGTGCCGACCAAGCTCACCAAGGATCAATGACCCGGTTCACACTCGTCGTGACCTGCGCGCTGCTCGCCGGCGCCTGCGGGAGCACGACCGCTCCGACGCCGCCGCCGGTCGAAGATGCACCGACCATCGTCTGCCCCGCTCCGCAGACAATTCAACTGACCACCGGCACGTCGATCGCGGTCACGTTTCCGAATCCGATAACCTCGAACGGGAAGCCGCCGGTCACGACCAGCTGCACGCCTCAATCAGGATCGGTCTTCAACGTCGGCACGACGAACGTGTCGTGCACGGCGACGGACTCACTGCAACGGACGGCCACCTGTTCGTTTCCGATCGCGGTCACGGCCGCGCCGGTGCCGAAGCTCACCGTCACACGGTTCGTCAGCTTCGGAGACAGCATCACGGCGGGAGAAGACGGGGTCGACGGTGGACCGGACACCAGCGGATTGTGCGTGCCGAAGATCACGACGACCGGCGGCATCGGCCAGCGCGTGATCCTTCCAGCCGCGCAAACCTATCCAGGTCAGTTGCAGGCGAAGCTCTCGTCTCGCTACACGACGCAGTCGCCGACGGTGCTGAATCGCGGCTGCCCCGGCGAGTACGCGGTCAATACGAATACGCGCGCGCGCTTCGACGCGATCGTGTCGACCGGTCAATATGACGTCGTCTTGATCATGGAAGGGTCGAACGATCTCTTCGAGCCCATCCGCTCGGATCCGGTCGGATCAGCCGCCGCGGCGCTCCGATCCCTGGTCGGCGACGCGAAGGCCACCGGCGTGCGACCGCTGCTGGCGACGATTCCGCCGATGAATCCGGCCGGGCGTCGCGGCGCCGGCGCGCCGCTCGTCCCGTCGCTCAACGATCGCATCTATCAGGTCGGCGCCGCCGAGGGCCTGGCCATCGTCGACGTGTACGCGGCGTTCAACGGCAACCTCACGCTGCTTGGCGACGACGGCCTTCACCCAAACGCAGCAGGGTATCAGGTGATCGCACAGGCGTTCGCCGATGCGATCAGGAGCGCGCTCGAAGTGAAGTCTTCGTCTACGTCGGTGATCCGGCGGCGTTGAATGGATCCCGCAGTGCCTTCGATTCCGATGTAGTGCAGGCCTTCAGGCCTGCCCCGACACGGCGGACCCGAAGGTCCGCACTACGTCCAAAATCGAGAGAGCGCTAGTAAACGGTGTGCCCGGCGTCGCGCAGAGCGGCGATCGCGCGATCGAGGTCGGCGGCGCGCACGAACAGGTAGTCCGTGTCGAACGTGGACACGGCGAAGATGCTGACCGAGGCCTCAGCGAGCGGAGCGGTGAGCGCAGCGAGGATGCCGACGAGACTGAAGTCCAGCGGTCCTCGAACGGCCATGCCGCGATAGTCGCGCTGCGCGTGCACGTCCGCGGGCACGCCATCCGACACACACACGATCGAGAGCTCGTTCGCGGTTCGCGTGATCGACGAGAACGTGCCGAGCGACGCCCACGGCGGAACGGGCGCGTCGGCACTCAGCCGACAGATCGTGTAGGAACCCGTGAGAAGGTCGAGCCTCACACGCTCAGCGTCGAGGGCGTTTCTTCCCGGCGGCTCGCGGTCGCTTTGACGTCGCCGGGCGCAGCGGCTTCCGGGCACTGCGCCTCGCCGGCGCTTTAGCGGTCTTCTTCGCGATGCCCATCGGCTCGGGCCGCGCGTGCCGCGGCTGATAGACGCCCAGCGTTCCACCGCCCGGCAGGGTCAA
>DASSGK010000308.1:0-4679 GCA_035693505.1 Vicinamibacterales bacterium | reverse complement strand
GCCGCGCTCTGCGCGGTCGCGATCGTATGCAGCGATGCGGCCAGAGTGAGTGCGCAGGCAATGAGCATGATTCGAAGTGGACCGGAACTCTCACTATAAGCGCAATCGTCGTCATCAACGGTCCCGCATCGAGATGCTTACCGATTCTTTATCGTTCTCCGGTGCGCTAGACTTGCAGCGATGACCGAAACGACATTGACCCCGTCGCGTTTGTGGAAACAGATGACGCTCGATCAGCGGATGCGTGCGGCGCGCGCGTTCTGGGCCGATCCGGAAGCGACCGACGATCAGGTGCAGGCCGCGCTGCTGATCGCGCAGCAGAAGAAGTTCAGGCCGAAGACCGTCATCGCGCTCGATGACGAGCGCAAGGCGAGGCACCTCGCGACGCTCGGCGGCCTGCCCGACGCGATGGTGGCACGCGCGCTCATCGTCTATCACCTGGCAGAGCAGCGGCCGATGATGGGCGCCTTCCTCGATTCGCTCGAGATCAAGCATGAGAAGGGATTGATCGAGGAGGACGCGGTCAAACCCGATGCGGACAAGATCGCGTCTGCCGCGGCCCGGCTCGCCGAGCAGTTTCCGGCGGAGGACGTGAAGATCTACCTGAACACCCTGCTTTCGCAGGATCCGGAAACGTGGGGAGCCCTGGCGGGATTGCCGCAACTCTGAAGCAGTTTCCGCATGTCGGTAGCGTCCGCCTTTAGGCGGACCACGAGGTCCGGCTGAAGCCGGACACTACCTAATCGTCACCGCTGCGGCGAATCCGATGTTCTCGCCGGCTTCAGGTACCGGTCGTACCACGCCACGATGCGGTTCAGGCGATCGAGCAGATGCTTTTCCTCTCGAAGGCCGTGCGGTTCGCGGGGATAGAGGACGAGATCCGACTCAACGCCGTAGCGCTTGAGACCCCGATAGAACTGCTGGCTCTGCCCGATTGGATCGGTGGTGTCGTCTTCACCCTGCAGCAGCAAGGTCGGCGTCTTGACGTTCTTGACGAACGTCATCGGCGAGCTCTTGATGAACCCATCGAGCTTCTCGTACGGCGTGCCGTAGAACCACTCGTCGTACGCCGATCCGTTCTCGGTCCCGAACTCGCTGGCCATGTCGATGACCGGCGCGCCCGACACCGCGGCCTTGAAACGGTTGGTCTGCGTCACCGCCCATGCGGCCATGTACCCGCCGTACGACCATCCGCCGATGCCCAGGCGATTCGGATCGGCGATCCCCTGGGCGACCAACCAGTCTGCGCCGGCCATGACGTCCTTGAAATCGCCGCCGCCCCAGTCGCCGCGATTCATTTCGACGAAGCGATGGCCGTAGCCGGTGGACCCGCGCACGTTGGGGTAGAGCACTGCGTACCCGCGCGCGACGAGCAGCTGTCCCCACGGTTCGAACGCATCGATCCACCGGCCTGTCGGGCCGCCGTGGACGAGGACGATTGCGGGCAGCGTCCGGCTTAAGCCGGAGCCGGTCCGGCTCGAGCCGGCCTCGGTCTGGCTAAAGCCAGACACTACCGAGGGAGCCTGGGTCTGGCTGACGCCAGACACGTCCGGGGGAGTCAGCAGCGCCGCTTCGATCTCCGTCCCGTCGGCGCTCTTGTATTTGACGAATTGCGGCGCGACGACCGGCCGCGCCTTCCAGTGCTCGTTGAACGTGGTGAGCGCGCGAGGGGCGCCATTCGCCGCTTTCACCCAGAGTTCCTGCGGCTGCGTGGCGTTTTCGCCGGCGTAGATGAACGTGCCGTTGCCCGTTCGCACGAAGGCGTACGGATTGACGGTAAGGCCGTCGAGTGATTGCGCACGCCCATCGGCGCCTACCGTCACGACAGACGACTGAAATCCGCGCGCCACGCCGACGGCCACGGTTCGATCGTCAATCCACTTCGGCTGACTGACCGGCCGATCGAGCGTCGCGCCGGTGATGTTGTGGCTGTCGCCTCCGGCCACCGGTTGCAGGCAAAGGTCGTGCGCGTCCGGACCATCGACGCGCGCGCAGACGTACGCGATGGTCTTGCCGTCCGGCGAAATCGCGATGGGTCCCATCGGTCCACGAGGCGCAGCGATCTGCGCTGTACGTCCGCTATCCAGTTCAATCGAGTAGATGGCCTCGTTGAACTGATCCGCGTGCGGTTTGGGGGAGGCCGCCGCGATGAGACGATCGCCGGAGGGTGCGAATTCGATCTGTGCGATGCGCAGCGGCGTCGTGGCCACCTGCGTGGTCGAATGAGACGCGAGGTCCAGAACCCACAGGCGCGACAGGCGTTCCTCTTTCTCCGCCACCCGCGCATCGTCCTTGTCCTTCTCGCGCGTCAGCAGACTTTCCGGCTTCGGTTCGGGCATCAGGAGGGCGATTCGCCGGCCGTCTGGCGACCAGCGGAACGCACCGATCGCCTCCTTCCGGTCGGTGATCTTTTCAGCTTCACCGCCGCTCATCGCCAGCAGGTACAACTGCGCAGTGCCGTCGCGGTCGGAGAGGAAGGCGATTGACCGGCCATCGGGCGCCCACCGCGGCGCGCTGTCGCTCTTTGCCGAGAACGTCAGCTGTCGGACCGTGCCGCCGGGGACGTCCAGCATCCAGATGTTGCGCTGGCGCGCGGTTCCTTTCACCGGTTCCGTGACGGTGAACAGCAGGCGCGCGCCGTCCGGCGAAAGGTCGAGCTCGCCGACGCCGCGCCGATCGAGCGTCTGTTCCGGTGTGAGCGCCGATGGCTGCGCCACCACCACGGCTCCCGCCAGGGCCATCAGTGCGACCACGGTCTTTTTCATAACTTGGCGGGACGTACCTTAGCATAGGCGTTCGAGTCATTCGTGCCGTATATCGAGATCGCTTCGTCTGCGCTTGCGCCAGGGCTCTCGCCGGTTCGCGTGCACTACCGCGAAGCAGGATCAGGGCGGCCGATCGTGATCCTTCACGGCGGCTGGGGCTACGAGATCTATCCCTTCGATCGGCAGATCGCGGCGCTCTCGCCGGACTATCACGTTGTCATTCCCGATCGGAGCGGGTACGGCCGATCCCCGCGACTCGATCGTCAGGAGACCGATTTTCATCATCGCGCGGCTGTCGAAACGTGGGCCGTCATCGACGCACTTGGGCTCGAGCAACCCACCTTGTGGGGGCACAGCGACGGCGCCATCATCGCGCTGCTGATGGGATTGTCGGCTCCGCATCGCCTGCACCAGGTCATCGTCGAGGCCACGCATTTCCTGAGGAACAAGCCCTCGTCGCGCCGGTTCTTCGAGACCATGATCGAAGATCCTGATGGCCTCGGCGAACGCGTCGTCAGCACGCTGGAGCGGGACCACGGAGCGCGATGGCGCGACCTGATCAGGATGAACGGTGACGCCTGGCTCAGGATTGCGAGCGATCCATCGGCGCCGACGCCCGATCTCTACGGAGGGCGGCTCGGCAAATTCCAGGTCCCGAACCTGGTGATACACGGCGCACGGGACCCGCGCACCGAGCCGGGAGAACTCGAGGCTCTGCGAGTGGCGTTGGAGCGTCGTGACAGCGGCCGGAACCAATTCGTCGTCCTCACTGACGGCGGCCACAGTCCCCACAGCGAGCGCGCCACGGCAGGGGAAGTCACGCGGATCGCGCTCGCGTTCCTGAAACAGGAAGCCGTTCACCCCGTCGGGTCCAACGCCACATGATCGCGATCGAGCTCGATCGTGTCTCGCGGGATTTCACGACGCCGGACGGACGCAGCTATCGCGCGCTGGACGAGGTGTCCCTTTCCGTCAAAGAGGGTTCCTTCGTCGCGATCGTCGGGCCCAGCGGCTGCGGCAAGTCGACGCTGCTGAATATGGCCGCGGGACTCCTGACGCCTTCATCCGGCGTCGTGCGAATCAACGGAGAGCCGCTGTCCGGCATCAACCACCGCGCGACGTACATGTTTCAGCAGGATGCCCTGCTGCCCTGGAAGACGGTTCGTGAGAACGTCGCGCTCGGCCTGATTCTCCGCGGTGTGGCGAAGGCGGACGCGCTCAGGCACGCCGACGCCTGGCTTTCACGAGTCGATCTGTCCGCGTTCGGCTCTCATTATCCGTCGCAGCTCAGCGGCGGGATGCGCAAGCGGGTGGTGATGGCGCAGAACTGGATCATCGATCGAGGGATCCTGCTGATGGACGAACCGTTCAGCGCGCTGGACGTCCACACGCGCCAGCGGATGGAAATCGAACTGCTCGGACTCTGGGAAGGGTCCGGCTCAAGCCGGACACTACCGATGGAAGAAAGGTCCGGCTCAAGCCGGACACTACCGATAGAAGGAACGTCCGCCTCGAGGCAGACACTCCCGGAAGATGGCACGCGGGCTTCGGGAGAAGCTTCGGTAGTGTCTGGCTTTAGCCAGACCGTGCGAAAGACCGTCGTGTTCGTCACCCACGATCTCGAGGAGGCGATCGCCCTCGCCGACGAAGTCGTCGTGCTCTCCGCCGGCCCGGCGACGCACATCGTGGCGCGTCATTCCGTCACGCTCGATCGTCCGCGGGCTCTGATGGAACTGCGGACGGCGCCGGCCTTCATCGATCTCTACAGCGCGATCTGGGCGGTGCTGCGCGAGGAAGTGATCAAGAGTCAGCAGGCGGTGGGGCATGGCCGATCGTAGAGACGCCACCATTCGCCGCCCGGTCGTGCTGTTCTGGCAGGTCGCTGTCGGCGTCGCCGTGCTGACCCTCTGGCAG
>DASSGK010000307.1:0-7073 GCA_035693505.1 Vicinamibacterales bacterium | reverse complement strand
CGCCGCCCTCGAACTCCCGCGCACGCTTCAGCGACTCGCGACGGCGCAGCCGCTGACCGTCTGTGTCACGGGCGACAGCATCTCGGAGGGCTACAACGCGTCCGGCGTGACAGGTGCGCCTCCGCGCCAGCCGCCGTATGCATCCCTCGTCGCGGCCGGCCTTCAACACGTCTCTGATTCACAGGTGACGCTGAACAATTTCGCGATATCCGGGTGGACTGCGGACCACGGTGCCGCCGATGTGGCGCGCGTCGCCGAAGCGCGTCCGGATCTCGTGATCGTCGGATATGGGATGAACGACGCCGGATACGCGGAGCCGAAAGACTACGCGGCCAACATCGCCGGCATCATGAGCGGCGTCCGCGCCGTTTCGCCGGACGCCGAATTCGTCCTCGTGGCGCCGATGCTCCCGAATCCGAGGTGGGACTATCCGGTCCTGGAACGTTTTGGCGCGTATCGCGACGCGCTGGGACGGCTATGCGGGCCTGGCGCGGCGCTGGCCGACCTCACCAGCTTGTGGACCGATCTGCTTGTGCGCAAGACCCATCACGATCTGACAGGCAACGGCATCAACCATCCCAACGATTTCGGCCACCGCCTCTACGCGCAGGTGATTCTCGGGCTGCTTATCGATCCGCCGGTGTGGGTCTCCCGGTAGTGTCCGCCTTCAGGCGGACCTCCGCGAAAGTCCGGCTAAAGCCGGACATTACCAATGCGTCGGCTTGTAATCCTTCAGGAATTGTCCCCATACGTGCACGCCGGTGTTGAAGCCGGTGATGATGGGCGCGACGATGCGCGCCGCACCATCGACGCTGTCGAGGGGCGGATGGAATCGCTGTTCGGCCGTCTTGCGCTCGGCGATCTCGATCGGATCCTCGTCGGTCACCCACCCGGTGTCGACGCTGTTCATGTGGATTCCGTCGTTGAAGTAGTCGGTCGCGGCGGTGCGCGTCATCATGTTGAGCGCGGCCTTCGCCATGTTCGTGTGCGGATGCCTCGTGGTCTTGCACGTGCGATAGAACTGTCCCTCCATCGCGGAGACGTTGACGATGTGCTTGTCGCGCTCCGGTGTGCGAAGCATCAGCGGCTTGAGGCGCGCGTTGAGGAGAAACGGCGCGATGGCGTTCACCAGCTGCACCTCGAGCATCTCGATCGTCGGCACGTCGGCGAGCAGCATCCGCCAGGAGTTGTGGTCGCGGAGATCGACTTGCTGCAGGTCCCCGTCGAGCCGGCCGGCAGGGAATAGATCACCGCGGCTGACGAGCTCTTCGACCAGTAGCGGTACCTGTGATAGCTGCGCCGCGACGAACGTCCGTTCCCGCCCATCCCGCCTTTCCTGCCCATCCTGCCCATCGCGTCCGAGCAGGCGCTGAGCGTGATCCGGCAAGGAGCGAAGCGCGGAAGTCTCCTCCGCCATCATGTGCGCATAGAACTCCGGCGGGCGGCGAACAGTCTGACACGCGTTGTTGATGATGAAGTCGAGCCGTGTGCGAGTGCCGGTGAGCTCGCGGCAGAATGCCTCGACGGCGGGCACGTGCCGCAGATCGAGCCCGAAGATCTCCAGCCGGTGTCGCCATTCGCCGAAGTCACGTTCGCTGGCGTAGCGCGCGGCGGCGTTGCGTGGAAAGCGCGTGGTCACGATAAGGTGCGCGCCGGACCGCAGGAGCTTGAGTCCAGCCTCGTAGCCGATCTTTACGCGGCCGCCCGTCAGGAGCGCGACGCGGCCGCTCAGATCCGCGAGCTCGGTCCGCCTCGCATAGTTCACCTCCGCGCAGGAGGGGCAGAGCTGATCGTAGAACGGATGAATCTGCGAGTAGTCGGTCTTACAGATGTAGCACGGACGGGAACGTTCGCCGTTCGGCGTTACGGGTTCATCGTTCAGCGTTCGTTGTTCGGCGTTCGACGTTCGGGGTTCTTCGATCGGCGGCGGAAACACGTTCGGTGTGGTGACGCGCGGCCGGCGGCGCAGCGAGCGGATTCCGGTCTCGTTCAGACGCGCCTCTTCCTGCTTGACGCGCGCTGCCTTGGCTGCCTTGTCGCGCTTCCGATTTGCGAGAGGATCGGCCGCGGACAGCCCGGCGATCGCGCGATGAAAGCGGCATCGGTCGGCGGCCGGCAGCTGGTTGAGCAGGCTCCAATCGGCGGCGAGCCACTCCAATAGTCCGGTGGCGTACCGAATCCGGTCAACGAGCGGCGGCGTCGCGATCAACGAAAGTTCTGTCGTCGGCATCAAATGAGAGTAGCCGAAACAGAAACGATCCGCGTACCTCAACCCTGTTGTGTTCCTGAAAGCGCGATCGTATCGTTCCCTGGCTACCCGGAGCACTCCCATGATCGAAGCTCTCGTCAAGGACGCACGCTTCGCGAGCCGCTCGTTGCGCAAGCAGCCGGCGTTCACCATCGCGGCGGTGCTGGCGCTGGCGCTCGGGATCGGCGCCACTACCACGATCTTCAGCGTGATCCAGAACGTGCTGCTGGATCCCTATCCGATGTACGCCGACGTCTACCGCATTGTCGGCGTGCGGATTCACGACCTCGACAGCGCGCGCCCGGGCGGCCGCGAGTACTACCAGCTGCCGGAGTTCCTCGACTATCAGACGCAGGCGCAATCGTTCGAAGACGTCATCGCAGGCACGGGTGAGGACGTCGTGTATACCAGCGACGCGGGCTCCGAACAATTCAACGGCGGCCTGACGTCTGGCAACACGTTCAGCTTCATGGGCGTCGGCGCGGCAGTCGGACGCACGCTGACGCCGGAGGACGCGCGGCCCGGCGCGCCACCGGTGTTCGTCATGAGCTACAAGCTGTGGGCGACGCGCTTCGGTCTCGATCCGGGTCTCATCGGCAAGAGCTTCATCCTGAACGGCATCCCGACGACGCTGATTGGCGTGATGCCGCCTCGCGTCTCGAAGCTTGGCGCCGATCTCTGGAAGCCGGTGCGTCTCGATCGCGCCGACCCCGCTGTGAATACGCAATACTTCAGGTTCCAGGCTCGCCTGAAGCCCGGCGTGACCATCGCCCAAGCGCAGGCGGAGATGGAGCTCATCGCGCAGCGCGTCGCGAAGCTGTACCCGAAGAACTACCCCAGGCGGTTCGCCGTCGAAGTCGTCGGCCTGATCGACAGCATCGTCGGCTCGTTCAGGACGACGCTGTACACGATGGCTGCGGCCGTGGGCCTGCTGCTCCTGATCGCCTGCGCAAACGTGGCGAGCATGCTGCTGAGCCGCGCCGCCGCTCGCGAGAAGGAGATTGCGATCCGCGCGTCACTCGGAGCCAGCCGCGGCGCACTCGTCCGGCAACTCCTGGTGGAAAGCCTGCTGCTCGCCCTGATGGGCACCGTCGTCGGCTGCGTTCTCTCGT
Source organism: Vicinamibacterales bacterium (assembly GCA_035693505.1). Classification (GTDB taxonomy): domain Bacteria; phylum Acidobacteriota; class Vicinamibacteria; order Vicinamibacterales; family CAVVIG01; genus CAVQFC01. Next base: position 3,713 of record DASSGK010000307.1, on the reverse strand, counting down.
ATGGCGGCATTCAGCTGATCGTCTCGGCGATTCCGGACGGACTGATCCCGCGCGAGGCTGCGATTCGGCTGAATATGCCCGTGCTGATGTTCAGTCTTGGCGTCGCGGTCGTGACCGCGGTGCTGTTCGGCCTCGCCCCCGCGCTGCAGACCGTCAGGAAAGACCTGGTCACTCCGCTGCACGATTCCGGCAAAGGCACGAGCGGCGGCTATCGTCGCGGTCGCCTCAGCAGCGCGCTGGTGGTGGGAGAAGTGGCGCTGTCGCTGGTGCTCCTCGCCGGTGCGGGGTTGTTGATGCGCAGTTTCGTCGCGCTCCAGACCGTCGACCTCGGCGTCGATCCTCAGAACATGCTGCTCGTCCCGGTCGCGCTGGGGCCCAGCGAACACAAGACTCCGACCGCTCAAGCGCAGTTCCTGAGCCAGGTTCTGACCCGCGTGCGCCAGCTGCCAGGCGTCGTGAGCGCGACATCCACGAGCGGGCTGCCGTTGTACGGCGGCTGGCAGAACGTCTTCGAGATCCCTGGATTGCCGCACGACGATGCCTGGCGTGCGATCTTTCAGCTGTGCAGCGAGGACTATTTCCGCACGCTGGGAATCCGCGTGCTGCAAGGCCGCGACCTGACGCCGACGGATCTCGCCGACGTTCGGCGCGTCGCCGTCGTCAACCGGATCTTCGTCGAGCGCTACCTCGCCGGCGCGGATGCAATCGGCCGCCGGATCAAGGTGTTGAACGAGGCGTTCCAGGCCGGCCGCGACGACCCGGGCTTCGAAATCGTCGGCGTCGTCGCTGACGCGAAGAATCGGGGGATTCAGGAGCCGCCGTTTCCAGAGGTGGTAGTACCGTCCTCGATTGCCAGCACGCCGGGCCGGTCGCTGGTCGTCAGGACAGCGGGTGCGCCGCTCGCGATGCTGGGGAGCGTGAAACGCGAAGTCTGGGCGGTGGATCGTGGCGTGAGCGTCGGCGCATCGAGGCCGCTCACCGAGTTTCTCGCCCAGTTCTCGTACGCGGAACCGCGTCTCGGGCTCTACGTGTTCGGCGCGTTCGCGGCGCTGGGTCTCGCGCTCGTCGTCCTTGGCGTCTACAGTGTGATTGCCTACAACGTGTCGCGACAGACGCAGGAGATCGGCATTCGTATGGCGCTCGGGGCGGCGCGCGCCGACGTCCTGAAGATGACGCTGCGGACGGGGCTGAGCCTGGTCGCGCTGGGCGTGCTCATCGGCGTGTCCGTCAGTCTGGCGGCGACGCGCGTGCTGGCGAGCCAGCTCTGGCACGTGAGCCCGAGCGATCCGCTGACGCTCGGCCTCGTGGTCGCGATCGTCAGCGTCGCCGGTCTCGCGGCCAGCTATTTTCCAGCGCTCCGAGCGACGCGCGTCGATCCGATGGTGGTGCTTCGAGCAGAGTAGTTACGCGTAGGCCGCACCGACCATGATCTTCTTGATCCGGATGTGCGGCGAGCCGTGCGAGATGCTGTTGGTCTGCGTCGGCTGGCCCTTGGCGTCGCCGCCGGTGCCGAACATCTTCCACGTCTCCTGGCTGCCGATCAGATCCAGGTTGGCCCAGAAGTCGGTCGTGATCGCGTTGTAGGTGACGTCGGTCACCATCCGCGTGACCTTGCCGTTCTTGATCTCCCAGAAGCAGTTGCCGCCGAACTGGCCGTTGTAGCGCTGCTGGTCGATGGAGTAACTGCCGCGACCATCGATGAGCACGCCGTCCTTCGTGTCGGCGATCATCTGCGCGACGTTGGGCGATCCCTTGGGCCCGGCCTCGAGCCGCACGTTCGGCATCCGGAGGAACGGGTAGTCGCGCCACGAAGACGCTGACGTGCAGCCCTTGCTGGCCTTGTCGCCGATCTGCGGCGCCGTCTCGCGATTGGTCTGCAATCCCACGAGGATGCCGTCGCGGATGATCGGAAACTCCATCGTCTTCACGCCGTCGTCGTCGTAGCCAATGGTCGCCATGCCGCCTGGCATGGTGCGGTCGGCGGTGATGTTCATCAGCTTCGAGCCGTATTTGAGCTTGCCGACGTCGGAGAGCTTCACGAAGCTCGTGCCGGCGTAGTTCGCCTCGTAGCCGAGGATGCGATCGAGCTCGGTGGCGTGCGCGACGATCTCGTGGATGGTGAGCATCGCGTGCGATGGCGTCAGCACGAGATCCTTCAATCCCATTCCGAGCGGCTTCGCGGTGGTCATCTCCACCGCTTCGGCGGCGATCCGCTCGGCGCTTTCGATCATCTCGGACGCTTCGGCAACTTCCCACCCGCCGGTCTTCGGCACGCCCACAAAGCTGCGCGTCTTCGTGACGTCGCCGATCTTCGCGGACACGTTGAACGTCGGCGTGATCTCGAAGGTCTCCTGCTCGATGTAGGAGCCCTCGGTCGACGCGAAGTACCGCCATTCGTTGGTGATGCCGACCGCGGCCGTGACGCTGCTGACGTTCTTGTTCGCCGCGGCGAGATCGACGACCTTCTGAACGAACGCCTGCTTGTCCTCGGTGGAGACCTTCGTCGGGTCCTTCGTCATCGGCGACGCCCAGTACTCGGTATAGGCCGGCACCGGTGCGAGCTTGATGTCGGTCTTCTTTGCGACCGCGCTGGCCTTTGCGACTTCCGCCGCGATGCGCGTAATGCGCCGGAGCTCGTCTTCGGTGACGATCGGGCTGCTCGCGAATCCCCAGACGCCGGAGTGAATCACGCGGACGCCGAAACCGGCCGCGCCCGGACGTCCGCCTGCGCGAGCGCCACCGCCCCTGCCCGCGCCGCCCCGGCCACCGCGGCCTCCACCGAAGCCGCCACCGCCATCGGCATTCCGATCGCTGCCGCCGCTGGCGTTCACGCCAGAGCTCACGCTCCGCGTGAAGCGGACGTCGGCATAGGAGCAGCCGGCCTTCTTCGCTTCGCCGAGCACGACGTCAGCGAGTCCCTTGAAGGAGGACGTGAGCGGGTTGCCTTTCGGCGACTGGGCGATCAGCTGACCGACCAGATCGCTCGACGCGAGCAACAGGCTCGTGGCGCCGGTGTATTTCAGAAAGTCGCGACGTGTTGGACTCATAGGTCTCTCATGTAACGAAAAGATGGAACCGCAAAGACGCAAAGCACGCAGAGAACATTTTGGCTCTGCGCTGTCTCGGCGATCTCACCGGTCTCCGCGGTTTCTTCTTATACGGCCGGAGATACCGATGTCATGTAAAAGTCTTCGACGCGAATCGGTGGCACCAGCGCGGTGCCGGGGCCGTCGTAGGCTTCGCCCGTGTGGATCGGCACGGACTTGCCGATCGCCGAGATGTTCGCGAAGGCGACCAGCGGCGACATGTTCCATCGGAAGTTCTGGACCGGCCCCGCGATCTCGCCGTTCTCGATCAGAAAGAGCCCGTCGCGCGTCATGCCGGTGTTGAGCAGCGTGAGCGTGTCCACGGGCCGCAGATACCAGAAGAACGTCACCAGCAGGCCACGCTTCGTGGTCTTGACCATGTCGTCGATTGACTGGTTCGTGCCTTCGACAACGAGGCTCATGTTCGGATTTGCCTGGGAGGGAGCGATCTTCTGGCGGCGCGCGGTGGCCGCATCGTAGTACAGGTTCTTGAGCACACCCTTCTCGATCCAGGTCACCGGTTTGGCTGCGAGACCGTCGTTCATGATCGGCGTCTGGCGGAGGATCGGGTTGCCGATATCGCTCTTCAGCGTGAAGCTGTCGCTGAACAGCTTCTGCCCGATCTTC
>DASSGK010000306.1:0-13038 GCA_035693505.1 Vicinamibacterales bacterium | reverse complement strand
ATCACGATCAGCGGCAGCAATTTCGGCGCGAGCCAGGGCGCGAGCACCGTCACGTTCAATGGGACCGCCGCCACGCCGACGTCATGGTCGGCGACGAGCATCGGCGTCCCGGTCCCCGCCGGCGCGACCACCGGCAACGTTGTCGTCACCGTTGGAGGTGTCGCGAGCAACTCGTTGACATACACAGTGACGGTGCCGCCGACACTCACCAACTTGTCGCCCACGAGCGGACCTGTCGCGACAGCCGTCACGATCAACGGCAGCAACTTCGGCGCGACGAAAGGCACCAGCACTGTCACGTTCAACGGGACCGCGGCCACACCGACGTCATGGTCCGCGACCAGCATCGTCGCCCCGGTTCCGGCTGGCGCGACGTCAGGCAACGTCGTCGTAACCGTTGGCGGTTTGGCGAGCAACGCGTTGACCTACGCTGTGACCGTTGCCCCGACGTTGACCAGCCTCTCGCCGTCGAGCGGCCCGGTCGCGACCGCAATCACGATCAGCGGCAGCAATTTCGGAGCGAGCCAGGGCGCGAGCGCCGTCACGTTCAACGGCACCGCTGCGACACCCACAGCCTGGTCCGCGAGCAGCATCACCGTCCCCGTGCCCGCCGGCGCGACGACCGGCAACGTCGTCGTCACGGTTGGCGGCCTCGCGAGCAACGCGCTGACCTATACCGTCACCGTACCGCCGACGCTCACGAGTCTGTCGCCGTCAACCGGCCCGGCGGCCACCGCAGTCACGATCAACGGCAGCAACTTTGGCGCGAGCCAGGGCGCGAGCACGGTCACGTTCAACGGCACTGCTGCGACACCGACCGCGTGGTCTGCGAGCAGCATCACCGTGCCGGTACCGGCAGGCGCCACCAGCGGCAGTGTCGTAGTCACCGTGGGCGGACTGCCGAGCAACGCGCTCGCGTTCACCGTCATTCCAACACCGACGCTGACGAGCCTTTCGCCGTCGAGTGGTCCGGTCGCTACGGCGATCACGATCAGCGGCAGCAATTTCGGCGCGAGCCAGGGCGCGAGCACCGTCACGTTCAATGGGACCGCCGCCACGCCGACGTCATGGTCGGCGACGAGCATCGGCGTTCCGGTCCCCGCCGGGGCGACCACCGGCAACGTTGTCGTCACCGTTGGCGGTGTGGCGAGCAACGCGCTGACCTACACAGTCACCGTGCCGCCGACGCTCACCAGTCTCTCGCCGACGAGCGCGCCGGTCGCTGCGGCCGTGACGATCAGCGGCACCGGGTTCGGCGCGAGCAAAGGCACGAGCACCGTCACGTTCAACGGCACGGCGGCGACACCGACAACATGGTCGGCCACGAGCATCGTCGTTCCCGTTCCCGCCGGCGCCACCTCGGGCAACGTCGTGGTGACGGTCGGCGGGCTGGCGAGCAACGCGCTCACGTTCACCGTCATCCCGACGCCGACGCTGACGAGTCTTTCGCCGTCGAGTGGTCCGGTCGCCACCGCAATCACGATCAGCGGCAGTAATTTTGGCGCGACCCAGGGCACGAGCACGGTCACCTTCAACGGCACTGCCGCTACTCCGACGGCTTGGTCCGCAAGCAGCATCACCGTTCCAGTACCTGCCGGTGCCACCACCGGTAACGTCGTCGTCACGGTGAGCGGCGTCGCGAGCAACGCGCTGACCTACACGGTGACCGTCGCACCCACGCTCACGAGCCTTTCGCCGTCGAGCGGCCCTGCGGCCACCGCGGTCACCATCAGCGGCAGTAACTTTGGCGCGAGCAAGGGCACGAGCACGGTCACGTTCAACGGCACCGCCGCCACGCCGACGACATGGTCCGCGACGAGCATCGTCGTCCCGGTGCCGGCCGGAGCCACTACCGGCAATGTCGTCGTGACCGTGAGCGGGCTCGCAAGCAACGCGCTCACGTTCACCGTCATCCCATCGCCAACGCTGACGAGCCTGTCACCGTCGAGCGGCGCGGTCGCCACTGCGGTGACGATCAGCGGCAGTAATTTCGGCGCGACCCAGGGCACGAGCACCGTCACGTTCAACGGCACCGCCGCGACACCGACCGCATGGTCCGCCACCAGCATCAGCGTGCCGGTACCGGCCGGCGCGACCACGGGCAACGTGGTCGTGACCGTCGGCGGTGTAGCCAGCAACGCGCTCACCTTTACCGTCGCCACCGGACCGACACTCACGAGTCTGTCCCCGTCGAGCGGTCCGATCGGGACCGCCGTCACGATCAGCGGCACGGGCTTCCGTGGAAACAAAGGCTCGAGCACCGTCACGTTCAACGGGACCGCCGCCACGCCGACGAGCTGGTCCGCCACCAGCATCACCGTGCCGGTACCCGCCGGCGCGACGACCGGGAACGTGATCGTGACCGTCACCGGCGTGCCGAGCAACGCGCTCACTTATACGGTGACCGTGCTGCCAACGCTGACCAGCCTGTCGCCGTCGAGCGGCCCGGTCGCCACCGCGGTCACAATCAGCGGCAGTAACTTCGGAGCGAGCCAGGGCACGAGCACCGTCACGTTCAACGGCACGACCGCGACGCCGAGTTCGTGGTCCCCGACCAGTATCGTCGTCCCGGTGCCTGCCGGCGCCACGACAGGCAACGTCGTCGTGACCGTCGGCGGCGTGCCGAGCAACGCATTGACCTATACGGTGGCTGTCGCACCAACGTTGACGAGTCTCTCGCCATCGACTGGCCCCGCTGCCACGTCAGTGACCATCAGCGGCAGCAACTTCGGAGCGAGCCAGGGCACGAGCACTGTCACGTTCAACGGCACGGCCGCGACACCGACGTCTTGGTCCGCGACAAGCATCGTCGTCCCGGTACCCGTCGGCGCGACGAGCGGCAATGTGGTGGTGGCTGTTGGCGGTCTGGCGAGCAACGGGCTCTCGTTCACCGTCATCCCCACGCCCACGCTGACCAGCCTGTCACCGTCGAGTGGCCCGATCGCCACCGCGGTCACGATTAGCGGCAGCAACTTCGGCGCGAGCCAGGGATCGAGCACCGTCACCTTCAACGGCATCGCTGCCGCACCGACAACCTGGTCCGCGAGCAGCATCGTCGTGCCGGTACCCGCCGGCGCCACGACCGGGAACGTGGTCGTGACCGTCGGCGGCGTGGCGAGCAACGCGCTCACCTACACGGTCACGGTGCCACCGACGCTCACGACTCTGTCGCCGTCGAGCGGCCCGGTTGCCACGGCCGTGACGATCAGCGGCAGCAACTTCGGCGCGACCAAAGGCACCAGCACCGTCACGTTCAATGGGACCGCCGCCACACCGACGTCCTGGTCCGCGACCAGCATCGTCGTCCCGGTTCCGGCCGGGGACACATCAGGCAACGTCGTCGTCACCGTTGGCGGTCTGGCGAGCAACGCGCTCACGTTCACCGTCGTCCCGACGCCGACCCTGACGAGCCTCTCACCGTCGAGCGGCCTCGTCGGCACCGCGGTGACGATCAACGGAAGCAATTTCGGCGCGACCCAGGACACGAGCACGGTCACGTTCAACGGCACCCCCGCGACGCCGACCGCGTGGTCCGCAACCAGCATCAGCGTGCCGGTACCATCCGGCGCCACCACAGGCAACGTGGTCGTGACTGTCGGCGGTGTAGGAAGCAACACGCTCACCTTCACGGTCGCCGCAGCACCCACGCTGACGAACCTCTCGCCGTCGAGCGGTCCGATCGGCACCGCGGTCACCATCAGCGGCAGTAACTTCGGCGCGAGCAAAGGCTCCAGCACCGTCACGTTCAACGGGATCGCCGCCACACCGACCACGTGGTCCGCGACCAGCATCGTCGTCCCGGTCCCCGCGGGTGCGGCCACCGGCAACGTCGTGGTGACGGTGAGCGGCCTCGCGAGCAATGCGCTGCCCTACACAGTGACAGTGCCGCCGACACTCACCAGCTTGTCGCCCACGAGCGGACCTGTCGCGACAGCCGTCACGATCAGCGGCAGCAACTTTGGCGCGAGCAAAGGCAGCAGCACGGTGACCTTCAACGGCACCGCGGCCACTCCAACATCGTGGTCCAACTCGAGCATCGTCGCGCCGGTGCCGGCCGGCGCATCCACCGGCAACGTGGTCGTGACCGTAGGCGGCCTGGCGAGCAACGCTCTGACCTACACCGTGACGGTAGCGCCGACCATCACCAGTCTGTCGCCGTCGAGCGGCCCTGTCGCCACGGCCGTGACGATCAGCGGCAGCGGCTTTGGCGCGAGCAAAGGCAGCAGCACGGTGACGTTCAATGGCACGACGGCAACGCCAACGTCGTGGTCCGCATCGAGCATCGTCGTCCCGGTGCCGGCCGGCGCGACGACGGGCAACGTGGTCGTTACGGTCGGTGGGCTGTCGAGCAACACCGTGACCTATACGGTCACCGTCGCGCCCGTGATGACGAACCTGTCTCCTCCGAGCGGGCCTGTCGGGACGGTCGTCACCATCACCGGGAATAACTTCGGGTCGACCAAAGGCACCAGCACGATCACGTTCAACGGGATCACGGCAACGCCGACCTCGTGGTCCTCGACCAGCATCGTGGTCCCGGTTCCCGCGGGCGCGCTGAGCGGGAACGTCGTGGTGACAGTCGGCGGCGTCGCGAGCCCTGCGGTCGCGTTCATGGTCAACCCCGGCGTGCCGACCGGAATGAAAGTCGTCATTACGCCCCAACCTTGACGCCGGCCCTAGAATGACTGGACTGTCGGCCCCATGGCCGGCGGGAAAGGAGTTCCGTGACTGGCAAAGCGTGGACGCTCGTCGGCGTCGCCCTCCTCTGCGGCAGCGTGTGGCTGTCCGCGCAGAAGGGCGGCAAGCTGACGTCTGACGATCTCGTCGAAATCCAGCAGCTGTACGCGAAGTACAACTGGACGCTCGACGCCGGCGACGCGGAAGGATACGCCTCGACCTTCACCTCCGACGGCGTGTTCAACAACAACGTCGGGCACGACGCTATCGTGAAGTTCGCCAACACGTTTCACGCCGGCCTCGGCGCGCACGTCCATCACTGGAACACGAACCTCCTGATCCAGCCGACGGCAGACGGGGCGAGCGGGCAGGTCTACCTCGTCCTCGTCGACTTCGCCACCAAGCCCGCGACGATTGCGACGTCCGCGACCTATTCGGACGAGCTCGTGAAAACGCCGCAGGGATGGCGCTTCAAGAAGCGCGCGACCAAGGGCGACGTCGCGCCGGCAGCCGCTCCGAAACACTGACCGTCGCTTGAGGCCCTGGGAGCTTCTGGGTCAAACGCGCACGCCTGACGGAGAGGACATGAGCCTTACCCGTCAGGGCAGCGAGTATGTGATCCTCGCGAGCGGAAAGCCGCTGATGTCGAGCCGCATGCACGGCTCCGAGGAGGCGCTCGCGGCGTTCGGATGCCGGAACGCTCGTACGCGTGAGGCGCCCTGCGTGCTCGTCGGCGGCCTCGGCATGGGCTTCACCCTTCGCGCGACGCTCGACCTGCTGCCGCGTGATGCGACGGTCGTCGTCGCGGAGCTGGTGCCGGCCGTGGTCGAGTGGAACCGCGGCCCCCTCGGTCCGCTTGCGGACTACCCGTTGAAGGACGCGCGCGTGCAGGTCGAGATCGGCGACGTCGCCGCGACGGTGCGCGCGAGCCGGGATCGGTTCGACGCGATGCTGCTCGACGTCGACAACGGGCCCGCGGCCTTCACCGCGTCTCACAACACTCGCCTCTACGACGATGCGGGCCTCGCGGCGGCACGGACGGCGCTGACACCGGGCGGCGTGCTGGCGGTCTGGTCCGCGTGGGAGGACCGGCGTTTCGAACAACGGCTACGCCACGGCGGCTTCACCGTCCAGGTGGAGCGCGTCAGGGCTCGCCTGAAGAAAGGCGGGCCGCGCCACACGATCTTTCTCGGTCACCTATAATTTTTCCATGCTCGCGATGTTCGTCTGGGTCGCGCTTCTCACCGCGGCCCTGCTGGTCTACCCTCGCCGTCCCCGCGTGGCTGGCATGCTGGTCGCGTTGATGGGCGGATGGACCTTCCTTCTCCGCTATCTGCAGTGGAACAACGACCGCGTCACCACGGGATTCTGGACCGCATGGTGGATGGCCGCGTTCTGGCTCGTCTGGGGCCTCGTGTGGATCGTGCGCTTCAGCAACGCCGAGCGGCGAGCGTCGCACATCGCTTACTGGACCGCGAAGAGCTAGTCGGGCACGAACACACCGTACAATCGTGGCCTGGCGCGCTTCCGATTCAGGTGTAGTGCGGACCTTCAGGTCCGCGATCGGCCAGAGGACGCACCGTGAAACATGAATGACATCAACGGTACCCGCACCGCGGGCGGATTCGACCGTCTCGGCCTGATAGAGCGACTCGTCAAGGCGGTTGCGGCGTTGGGGTACGAAGAGCCGACCCCTGTGCAACGCGAAACGATTCCGCTGCTGCTCGCCAAACGGGACGTCCTGGGACAGGCAGCGACCGGCACGGGCAAGACCGCGGCGTTCGCTTTGCCGATGCTGCAGCGTCTCGCCGAAGATGACGCCGCAAAGAAGCAGACCGGCGGACTCGTGCTCGTTCCCACGCGCGAGCTCTCGATGCAGGTCGCGGAGGCGATTCACAAGTACGCGAAGGGCCTTGGCATCGCCGTCCTGCCGGTCTACGGCGGTGCGCCGATTTCCCAGCAGATCCGCGCGCTCGAACGCGGTGCCGGGATCGTCGTCGCGACACCCGGACGCGCGCTGGATCACATCAAGCGCGGCACGTTGAAGCTCGGCGGCCTGCGCATGCTCGTGCTCGACGAAGCCGACGAGATGCTCGACATGGGGTTCGCAGAGGATCTGGACGCCATTCTCGAGGCGACGCCGGGAACGCGGCAGACAGCGCTGTTCTCGGCCACGATGCCGGCTCGGATTCTCTCGATCGCGCAGCGGCATCTGAACCATCCCGCACGCGTGATCGTCGCGCGCGAGAAGACCGCCGCCGGCAAGATGCCGCGGGTCCGACAGATCGCGTACATCGTGCCGAGGGCCCACAAACCTGCCGCGCTCGACCGCGTCCTGGACATGGAGAACCCGGCGTCGGCGATCGTGTTCTGCCGCACGCGCCTGGAGGTCGAGACGCTGGTCGAGACGCTCAACGCCCACGGACGCCGCGCGCAGGCGCTGCACGGCGGCATGGAGCAGCGGCAGCGCGATCGCGTGATGCAGCTGTTCCGGACCGGCAAGGCCGATCTGCTCATCGCAACCGACGTCGCCGCGCGCGGCCTCGACATCGAGCACCTGTCACATGTCTTCAACTACGACGTGCCGCCCGCGGCCGAGGCGTACGTACACCGGATCGGCCGGACGGGCCGCGCCGGCCGCGAGGGCACGGCCATCACGCTCGCCGAACCCCGCGAGCACCGGATGCTGCGGACGATCGAGAGCTTCACGAAGCAGAAAATCGACATCCTCACGGTGCCGACGGTCGCCGAGCTGCGCGCGCGCCGGCTCGACGTCACACGCGCGTCGATTCGCGAGCTGATTCTCGCCGGAGACCTGGACGATGTGCGCGTGGTCGTCGATACGCTGGCGCAGGAATTCGACATCGTCGCGATCGCGTCCGCGGCGGTGAAGCTGGCGCACCAGGCGGACGCCGGCGAGGAAGCCGACCGCGACATCCCCGTAGTCGTCCCGCGCGAGTCTCCACGCGACGGGACTCCGAAGCGCTTCTCGAAGGGCGCTGTCGTCGGAGCCGCGGGTCCGCGGCCGGCGCGGCGTGAGAGACCCGCGCCCACCGAGGACGTGGCAAGGCTGTTCATCGGCGCGGGCCGGGAGGCGGGCATCCGGCCCGGCGATCTCGTCGGCGCGATCACCGGCGAGGCCGGCATCAACTCGCGCGAGCTGGGGGCGATTCAGATCGCGGATCGCTTCGCTCTCGTGGAAGTGCCGGCGTCACGCGCGGACGAGATCATCGCCGCGCTGAGGTCGACGACGATCCGCGGGCGCAAAGTCCCAGTTAGAAGAGATCGCGATACTTAACGATCAAGAAGGAACCGCAGAGACCGCAAAGAACGCAGAGCTAAACCGTTTCTTACTCTGCGTTGTCTCGGCGGTCTCCGCGGTCTTTGCGGTTTCTTCTTATCGTGACTCAGTGCCCCTGGGTTTTCGGCCGCGTGTCTCCCTGGTGGCAGGTGAAACACGTGACCCGTCCGAGCTTCGACTGACCCTCGAGCGGCTTGTAGTCGGCGAAGAACTGCTGATTGAGCGTCCGGGTCATCTCGATCATCCGCCGCGCGGCGAGCTTTCGCGGGTTCGCGTCGCTCGCGAAGTTGCCCCTCGCGTGGCAGGAACCGCAGGACAGGCCGAGCGCCTGCGTCATCAACTGCATCTCGGCTTCGAAGTCCGGCACGGTCAAACCCGTGAGCACCTTGACGGTCGGCGTATCTACCATCGCCGGCGTGGCCGGCGGCTGCTGTGCTGAGACGGCGACGGACGCCGCCAGGGAAAACGCGACAACGATTTTCATGGGGTTATAGAATCGCACACATGGCCAAGTACGCGTTTCGCCTCAATGGACGCGCGGTCTCTGCCGAGTCATGGGATCCCGCGCAGCCGCTGCTCTACGTTCTGCGCGGCCCCTTCTCCCTGCATGGAACCAAGTTCGGATGCGGGCTCGGTCAGTGCGGCGCCTGCACGGTACTCATGGACGGCAAGGCGGTGCGCTCGTGTACGACACCGATCAGCCGCGCCGCCGGCCACGCCATCACGACGATCGAAGGACTCACCACCAACGACACACCGCACAAGGTGCAGGCCGCGTTCGTCGCCGAGCAAGCGGCCCAATGCGGCTACTGCACGAGCGGCATGATCATGACGGCGGCGGCATTTCTGTCGGCCACGCCATCGCCGACCATCGAGCAGGCGAAGGCCGGGCTCGCCGGCAATCTCTGTCGCTGCGGCACGCACACACGCATCCTGCGCGCCGTCGTCCGCGCATCGAAGGCATAGGAGGCAGTCATGGCGAGCGTGATGTTCTCTCGTCGAGACCTGCTGAAGGCAGGGGGCGCCGTGGTCGTCAGCTTTGCGTTTGGCGGATCGCTCCCCCGCCACCTCGACGCGCAGACACCCGCGACGGGCAAGCCGCTCGATCCGAGCGAGGTCGACGCCTTTCTCGCGTTTCACGCCGATGGTACGGTGACCGTGTATACCGGCAAGGTCGACGTCGGCACCGGTTTCCGAATCGCCGTCGCACAGATGGCGGCCGAGGAGCTCGGCATTCCCGCGCAGCGCATCACCGTCGTCGATGGCGACACCGGCGTGTGCCCCGACCAGGGTGGCACCGGCGGCAGCACCGGTTTGACCCGCGGAGGCGCCGACGTGCGCCAGGCCGCAGCGACCGCGCGACAGGCGCTGCTCGGACTCGGCGCCGCTCGCCTGAACCGACCCGCCAACGACTTGACGATCGCGGGCGGCGAGGTCCGGCCGACCGCCGGAGGCACCGGCGTAAGCATCGCCGAGCTCGTCGGCGAACGGCGCTTCTCGCTGAAAGTCGATGCGAAGGCGCCGCTCCGTGACCCGCGCCAGTACTCGGTCGTCGGTCAACCGCTGCCGCGTCCGGACGTGCCGGCCAAGTGCAGCGGCCGGCACACGTACGTGCACGACTTCACGCTGCCCGGCATGCTGCACGCCAGGGTCATCCGGACCGCGGCCATCGGCGCGACGCTGCAATCGGTGGACGAATCGTCGATCCGCGGCATCCCCGACGTCCGTCTCGTGCGCATCGAAAACTTTCTCGCGCTGGTCGGCAAGGACGAATGGTCCGTCGTCAAGGCCGCCGGCGCGCTGAAGACGACGTGGAGCGAGGGGCGGCCGCTGCCAGGCAGCGACGGCCTCGATCGCTGGACGCGAACGGCGGCGATCGATCGCGATCAGACGGTGGTGAATCGCGGCGATGCGACCGCCGCGATCGGCAGCGCCGCGACCACGGTGTCCGCCACCTACTTCTGGCCGTTCCAGAGCCACGCCTCGCTCGGACCGTGCTGCGCGGTGGCCGACGTGAAGGGCGACGCTGCGACCGTGTGGTCCTCGTCGCAGGGCACGCACGGCCTGCGCGCGAACCTCTCCAAGGTCTTCGGCCTGTCGGTCGACAAAGTGCGCGTGGTGTTTCTCGACGGCGCCGGATCGTACGGCACCAACGGCGGGGATCACGTGGCCGCCGATGCCGTTCTGCTGTCGAAGACGGTCGGTCAGCCAGTGCGCGTCCAGTGGTCGCGACAGGACGAAACTGGCTGGGATCCGAAAGGGCCGCAGCAACTGCTCGACATCCGCGCCGGTGTCGATGCCGGGGGACGGATCGTCGGTTGGGACACACAGATGTGGCTGCCCAACCAGACGGGCGGGGCGCGCGCGCTGCTCGCGGCGGAAGCATCGGGCATCTCGCAGGAACACGGAACGGGCGCCGGAGCGATCACACAGAACGGCGACCCGCCGTACCAGGCCGACAACGTCCGTGTGATGGTGCACTGGACGAAAGAGGTCCCGCTGCAGCTCTCGAACCTGCGCGCACCGGGCAAGATCGCCAACGTGTTCGCGGTAGAGAGCTTCACCGACGAGCTCGCGGCGGCCGCAGGCGTGGATGCCGTCTCATTCCGCCTCGACCGACTGACGGACCCGCGAGCGATCGAAGCGATTCGTCGAACCGCTCAGGCGTTCAACTGGCAACCGAGGAAGTCGCCGAATCCGCGAACCGGCGAGGGCGGCGTGTTCGAAGGCCGCGGCATCGCCTACATGCGGTACAAGCAGGCCGAGAACTACGTCGCGATCGCGATGGACGTGGCCGTCCGTCCGGCTACTGGACGCATCGAGGTAAGGCGCGTGGTCTGCGCGCACGACTGCGGGCTGATCGTCAATCCCGACGCTCTGAAGAATCAAGTGGAGGGATGCATCGTGCAGACGCTGAGCCGCGCGCTGCACGAGGAGGTGACGTTCGATCGCACGCGCGTCACGAGCGTCGACTGGGCCAGCTATCCGATCCTGCGGTTCCCGGAAGCGCCGCAGGTCGACGTCATCCTGATCGATCGGCCCGACCAGCCGCTGCTGGGCGCGGGAGAGGCGGCGACGGCGCCCGTCGCCGCGGCGCTCGCCAACGCCGTGTTCGACGCGACCGGCGTTCGCCTGCGCACGGTCCCGTTCACGCAGGAGCGTGTGAAGGCGGCTCTCGCCGTCGACCGCAAATCGACGGCGGTGTTGTAGCGCGAAGGCTTTAGCCGAGCGTTACTTCGTTTTGCAGATCTCCGGTTGAACGGTTCGCAGCGTGTACGAGACGCGGGAATCCGGCGCGGCTACGCGAATCCCGGAGTCCACCTTCGGATCCGCGGGCACCAGCGTCATTCCGCACACGACCGTCGGCTTCGGTGCAGGCGTGCCGTCGGCTGGTGGCCGCCAATTCCAATCAACCTGCGGCCTGGGCGCCGCCTTCTTCTGTTGCGCAAAGAAGTTTGTCTGCGGCTTGAATTCCTGGGCCGCCGCGGGCGCGGCGATGACGAGTAAGACGACGAGCGAGACGCGGACTCGCATGTGCCCTCCCTCAACCAACCCGACCTGCCTGACCCACCCGACCTACCTGACCTACCCGACCCACCCGACCTACCTGACCTACCCGACCCACCTGACCTACCCGACCCACCTGACCCACCCGACCTACCTGACCTTGTAGGACGCTCAGCGCTTCGCCGCGGCCTTCTTCTTCTCGAAATAGGCCGCGCGGAGCGCGTCGATAAGGCGCGCGTCCACCAGGCCGGCCGCGTTCCCCTGGTAGTTGAGGTTCCGATCGGCGCGGAACTTGTCGACCGCGGCAATCGTTTCCTCGTCGAACTGCCCGAACTCGCGGGAGTAGTCGGCTGACGCCTTTCGCGATTCCGCCGCGATCTTCTCGTACTGTGCCGGGTCGGTCTTTCGCAGCTCGAGCATCTTCGGCGTGTTGATGGACGCAGGCGCGTCTGGAAACGCCGCCATCGACGGACGCCAGTACCCAACCGCGTGCAGCATGCGCTTCAATTCGATGACGTCGGGACCGTCCACGCGCGAGAAGCTCCGGTAGCCGAGCCGCCGGCCGGTGGTGTAATAGATGCGCTTCAACTCGGCGACCGGCTCGGGATTCTCGCCGACCTCGATCGCCAGCGTGATGAAGTCGCCGCCGCGGCCGGGATCGTTCGGATCGGCGACCTTGATCGCGGCCGATTGCAGGTTGCCCCACCGCTTGTCGCCGCCTTTGGCGTAGCCGGCCTCGAGCGCGAGGATCATGCGCTCCGCGAGCGGCATCCCGGTACCTTCGCTGGCTTCGAACGTCGACGCGACGGCCTCGAGAACTTCAGGACCGACCATGATGTTGGCCTGGGTCGTGTACGTCTTCCCCTGCCGGCTGCCTGCCCACGCGTTGTTCTGTTTCCCGGTGTGGGCGGCCGTCCGGCCCTGCATGTCGATGATGCCGACCTGCCGCGATTCGCGCTGGTCGTCGCTCGCGAGCAACTGCGCGAGCGCCTCTTTCGGCTCGACGCCCTTCGCCAGCAGATCCAGGCCGCGCGGGCCGAACTCCACCATCGTGGACGCCTGCGTGCACACGGCGCCGACTCCGGCGCGGACGTGCGGGACCGCTCTCCCGACAAACGGCACACGCGTCGTCACCGCCGCGCCCGACTGGCCGGTCGCAGGATCGATCGCGCAGATCGAGAACGTGGAGTACTGCGGCAGCCCCTCGTCGTTGAGGGCAACACCGTCGGCCGCGCGCTGCTGCGCGAACGCGGAGGAAGACAGGATCAATCCGGAAGAGATCAGTAGAGAAGCAATGAATCGCATGTCAGCCAATCTTACCCTTGTCACGAGTCCGGAACAGGCGATGCGGCACGCCGGCATGGACGATGTCGCGTTCGTAGACGAGGCCTGCCTTGCGCATCACGTGTTGCGACGCGAGATTCTCCGGCGTCGTGATGGCCACGAGCGTCTTGACGCCAAGACGCTCGAACCCGATCTTGACGCACGCCCTGGCGACTTCGGTCGCGAGGCCGCGTCCCCAATACTCCGGCATGAACCCGTATCCGACTTCG
>DASSGK010000305.1:0-7649 GCA_035693505.1 Vicinamibacterales bacterium | reverse complement strand
GAGAGATTTTGGCATCGAGAAGGAGCTGGCCCTTGAAGTCGAGCTTCTCGCGTTTCAATCCATAGTTGCCGGCGAGCTCGACGCGGGCGCCTGGCACGTTGAACGACACCTCGGGAAGAGCCAGGACGCCAGCGCCAAGCTTGAACCGCCCTTGAAAGTCTGACGCGACGCGCGGCTTCGCCGCCTCAGCCGTCTTTCCCGAACCGCGTTTGCTCAGTTCTTCGATCTTTCCCTGCACGTCGTAGTTCGTGAACCTCGCCTGCGAGATCCAGAATTGCCCGTCGAGTCTCAACCGATCGATCACGTCGTTCTCGCCCGGCGGCAGCAGAAATTTCGTATTCAGCTTGAGCCCGCCGACCATCGGTGGCGACGGCGTCTTCACGACCATCTTCATCACGTCCTCGATGCGCGACTTGTCCATCGCCACGTTGAGCGTGACCGTTCGACCGTGTCCGCCTTTGGGCGCATCGAGTACAGCACCGGTCGCGTGTACGTACGAACTGAGAAACCACGCGTCGATGACGTTGAGGCGAGTGTCGCCGTTCGTGCCGTCGATGCGCGCCTGGTACTGCACGTAGAGCGGAAACGGGTGCCCGCCGACGGCAATCGTGAAGTCGGGCGTGTTGGTTTCGCCGGCCGCGTCCAGCTGCGCGAGCGTTCCGCCGAAGTACCCCTGCGACGAAAGCGTGCCCGAGATGCCGTTGAACACGCTCAGATCCGCCTTCGCAAAATCGAAGACGCCCTCGAGCGGTGTGTCACCCGGCTCGCTGCGCTTCCACGGTCCGAACGTACCATTGACTTCGATCTCACCGGGCGGCACGCCATTAGTCAGTGTGGCCTTGAACGGCCACGCGTGCGGTGCTCCCAGATCCCGCATATGCAGGTTGTGAATGGCCCACACCTTTGGCGCTTTCTCCCGCTCGAACGGGAGAATGATCAAGCGTGCATCGATCGTGTCCGTGCGATCGATGACGATGCCGCCTTCGGCCAGCAGACCCTGCTGATCGCCGCTCGCATCCTCCGGCGATTGCTGATTCGCTTGCTGTTCGACTTTCTCGCGTTGTTCGGCCTTGTCGCGCGCCTGACTCGGCGGAATGTTGATATCGAGTCCGTCGAGCTGCACGTGATCCACATGCTTGTGATAGAGACCGACGATGCTCGCGTCGACGTGGAACGATTTGATCGAAATGAGCGGCGGGAAGTCTCCCATGCCGCGGCGGCGGACCCGCAGGTCGGCGCCTTCGACGCGCAGGCGGGGAAACGCGCGCAGATGCAGATCGCCGAGCTCGACTTCGCTGTCGAGCTTATCGGCGAGATACAGCACGATGCGATGGCGCAGGGTATCGGACGACAGAGGAATGGCAGCGATCAGCATCGCCCCGAACACGATGGCGAGCCCGATAAGGCCGATCATCGGCCAGAACCACGGTCGCTTCAATACAGAGCGGCGCTTCGGGGGCGGAAGCTCGATGGCATCCGGCAAACTGGGAGCATCCACTCGAGCTAGTTGAGCACGAGTCATGCCAGCCTGTGAGAAATTGCGGATCCCCCCCGGCCTGTCCACGCGCGTGCACAAGCGGTGTCACGTGCCGCGTACGGCTCGCAGCGGCGACCCGGATGATTCCTCAAGAAATGGCTGGGCACCGTCGTTGCACAACGCGCGACATGCCGAAAGCTGACGATCTCGCGCTTCCACGGCCGACGCGTCGCGAATTCTGCGTGCGCACCTGTCAGGCGGTCTCGCTGCTCACGCTGGGCGCCGTCGCGCCCGCTTGCGGCGGCAGTTCGACCTCGCCGAGTTCCGCGCCTGCGTTGCCGTCGGTGACCGGGACTCTCGTCGGTCGCACGCTCACGATCAACGTGGACAGCTCGTCCCCGCTCGCCGCCGTCGGAGGCGCCGCCACGGTGACGGCCTCGACCGGCACGTACCTGGTGGCACGCACGTCGCAAACCGCGGTCACGACGGTCACGGCGGTTTGCACGCACGAGGGCTGCGAGGTGAGCGGCTTCGCCAATTCCGTCTATGTCTGTCCGTGCCACGGCTCGGAGTTCAGCACGAGCGGCGCCGTTGTCCAGGGGCCTGCCACCTCGTCGCTCCGTCAATTCCCGACGACCTTCGCCAGCAACGTGGTGACGATCAGCGTGTGACCCGGGAACGCCGCATGGTTTAATACGCGGCATGAGCCTCCTGTTCCGCGCGATCCTCGCGGCCATCGTCGTTGCCGCGCAGGCGCCGTCCACCGATCCGCTGATTCGCGAGAACGCGGTCTCGAGGGTGTCCGAGCACGTGCACGTCATCTCGGATCTCAACGTGGGTCTGGTTCCCAACGTCGGGATCATCGTCGGATCCAGGGCGACGCTGGTGGTCGACACCGGCCTCGGTCCGCGCAACGGCCAGACGGTGCTGAAGGTCACCAACAGCGTGAGCACGAATCGCGAGCTTTACGTCGTGAGCACGCATTTTCACCCCGAGCATGCGCTCGGCGAGTCGGCGTTCCCCGCGAGCGCGAAAATCATTCGAGCCAGGGCGCAGCAGCAGGACATCGACGAGTTCGGCCTCTCGCTCGCCAAGACCTTCGCGAGCCGCTCGCCGCTGGTCGCCGAGCTGCTCGACGGCGCGCAGTTCCGGAAGGCCGACGTGATCTTCGATCGCGAGCACACGCTCGACCTGGGCGGCGTGCGCGTGCGGATGCTGTCACTGGGACCCACGCACACGCGCGGCGACACGATTGTCTGGGTCGAAGGCGATCGCATCCTCTTTGCCGGAGATGTCGTGATGAACCGGACCTTTGTCGCCTTTGCGAGTCCCTATTCGAGCGTGAAGGCGTGGCTCGCGGACTTCGATCAGCTCGAGCCGCTCAAGCCCGTGAAGATCGTGCCGAGCCACGGCGGGGTCGGCGATGCGTCGCTGATCGCCGAGCAGCGTGAGGTCATGAAAGCCATCCAGTCACGCGCCGCGGAATTGAAAAAGGCGGGGAAGACCGCTGACGAGACCGCCGCGACGGTGCAGAGCGAGTTGACCGCGAAGTACCCGAATTGGGGGGCGCCGGCCCGAGTCAGCGCCATCGCGAAAACCGCGTACGCCGAGGCGCCATGAGCCGCCGCGGGCGGCTCGACCGTCAGTTGATCGTCGGGGCCGCGATCGTCGCGGCGCTGACGCTGCGCACGGCCGCCGTCACGCATGTGCCCTCGGCTGACGGCCAGTTCTGGGACATCCAGGACACCTCGTCGTGGTCGCAGGACAGCGGCGGTATCGCGACCGGCGGCCACGCGAACCCCTTCAACGGGTTCGGCTATCTGAAGATTCGCGTTCGCGCGGGCGGCGTCACGCTCGTGCCGAATCAGTACCTCACGGGTTTCGGCCTCGCGCACGATGGCAACGGCCGCTTCGATTCGATTACCCCCGTGATGCACGGTGACGTCGTCATTGCGCGCGCGCTGTTCGCGCCTGCGGATACCGACTACCTGCGTTACGTCGACAGCTACACGAACACCGCCGCTGAAAGCCGAGTGATCGATGTGGCGTGGGGCGGTGCGGCCGGCGCGTACGAAGACGGCGGGCCGGTGACGGTTGCCGCTTCGTCCAACGGCAACCGGACGATCGATCTGAGCGACACCTTCGTCACCGTCATGCAGAACGCCAGGCGCGTGTCGGATCCCTCGCGCGGGCCTTCCGGCCACGGGCCGTCAGCCCATGTCCTCGGATCCCATGCGACCGGGGTGCTGACGTCGATCGGGGATATGTACGCCGATCCGTTCACGAGCAGATGGCCCGGCTACGATCCCGCGCACATCGGGTACGTGTTCACGATCACGGTGCCGCCAGGCGGGACCGTCTCGCTGATGACGTTCGTCGTGAAGGGGCTGAGCGAAGTCTACGACCCGCGCGGAGGATTCCCGATTCCGCTTCGCGACGCGCTGGTGACGCCGAAGTACTCGTCGCCCTATTCAGGCGCGGCGCCGAAGATTCCCGAACCCGGATCCGAGATCGCGCGAGTCACCGGCGTTGCGCGCAAGCTCGTGGCCGAGCCCGATCTGCGCGGTCTGACGCCGTTGCAGCGCTCGCAGGTCGTCAACTGGCGGGTCGCGCCTTCCGCGTCGGCGTCATCGACGCCGTTTACGGTGGTGGAGAAGACTGTTCCCGAGCTCGCCGATGCCGTCGCCAGGGGCGAGACGACATCTGAAGATGTCGTCCGCGAATACCTGGCGCGCTTGACGCGATTCGATCGTCATGGGCCGTCGCTGCGTTCCATGCTCGCGCTGAACCCCATGGCGATCGCCGAAGCCCGCCGCCTCGATGCAGAGCGCTCGGCCGGCGGAGCGCGCGGACCGCTGCATGGCATTCCGGTCGTGTTCAAGGACAACATCGATGTGCTCGGTCTGCCGACGACTGGCGGATCGCGAGCGCTGGTGGATCATCGGCCGCGCCTCGATTCGCGCGTGGCCGCCGGCATGCGCCGCGCCGGTGCGGTGATGCTGGGCAAAGCGAACCTGGACGAGTTTCCGTTCGGCGACTTCGGCATCAGCACGGTCGGCGGCACGATCGGCAACGCGTTCGATCCGACGCTCAGCACGTCGGGCTCGAGCGGCGGAACGGCGGTGGCGGTGTCATCCAGCCTCGCGACGCTCGGCTTCGGCACCGACACGTGCAACTCGCTGTCGAATCCGGCGTCGTTCGCGTCGCTGGCCACGATCCGAACAACTCGCGGCCTGACGAGCCGCGCCGGCGTCATGCCGCTGAACACGTTTCAGGACGCCGTTGGTCCGATTGCCAAGTCGATCCGTGAGCTCGCGCTGGTCCTCGATCAGGTGACCGGTCCCGACCCCGAGGACGAGGCGACGGCCGCCGCCGCGCAGCACACCGGCGGTTCGTTCGCGGCCGCCCTGGACGCCAACGCGCTCAAAGGCGCCCGCATCGGCGTGATCCGGCAGCTGTTCGTCGGCGTCACGGGAGAACGCGAGGCCGCCGACACGATGGTGACCGTCTTGAAGGAGCTGACGGCGGCCGGCGCGACGATCGTCGACGTCACGATTCCGGATCTCGACGCCCGCTACATCGAAACGCGCGGAAGCGCGCCGGGTTCGCTGAAGGCGGGATGGACGGCGTACCTGACGCG
This sequence comes from Vicinamibacterales bacterium, assembly GCA_035693505.1. GTDB lineage: Bacteria > Acidobacteriota > Vicinamibacteria > Vicinamibacterales > CAVVIG01 > CAVQFC01. Next base: position 2,532 of record DASSGK010000305.1, on the reverse strand, counting down.
CGGAGCGGGGCCCGGCGAGCCCGTGCTGACGATTGAGAGTCTGCTCGCGTCGGGGAAGCTGGCGCCAGTCAGCGCGCGCCGGTTGCGCGACGCGATTCAACCGCTGCCGGCCGGCGACGAATTGCGGGGCGCCGTCGCGGGCTTCTACTCGAAGCGCGACGCCTTCCGCGAGCTGTTCGTCGCGCCCATGGAGCGGCTTCGACTCGATGCGCTCCTGTATCCGGCGAACCTCGCGCGGCCGAACACGCACGAAGGTGGACTGGAACGTTACGGCGAGGAACCGGGCACCTGCCAGGAGAGCGCGATGACCGGGCTGCCGCAGGTCAGTGTCCCGGGCGGCTTTCTCGGAGGCCGTTATCCGTTCGGCGTGTCGTTTCTCGGCCGCCTCTGGGACGATCGCCGCGTGCTCGCGCTCGCCTATGCGTACGAACAGGCGACGCACCATCGACGTCCGCCGCCGCTCGCCACCGGGACGCCTGAACCACGGTAGTGTCCGGCTTTAGCCCGGACTCTCGCTGGTCCGCCTGTCCGCCTCAGCCCCGACGATTGTCGACGGAGCTACGGCGAGACCGGGCCGAAGCGCGGAGCGCGAAGGCCGGAAGGCGGACACTACCGGTTTGCAAAACGGCTAGTGCGTCATGCCGTAGAAGAGATAGTTGACGCCCAGCTTGTAGGCTTCGTTGGTGTCGTCCACCGGCCTCAGGCCGCGCCCCGACCACTCCCAGAACTGCGAGATGTCGGTGTTGTAGTTGACGATCATCACCAGGCGCTTTTTCGGATCGTTGTCCTCATACACGCCCTTGAACACCGGATGACCGCTGTTGTACGCCTGCGGGAAATTCTCGAGCGTGTTGATCTCGAAGAAGGCGTGGAAGATCGGATGCGACAAGTCCATGTCGAAGAACGTCACGCCCGGGAACACCCGGTTCATGTTCCGCTCGAACGGATCCCAGCCGCCCGTGCCGTTGCCGCGCCAGCCAATCGTCTTGAAGTCGTCGACGATGACGAAGCCGCCTTTCTGGATGTAGGCGCGCAGCGCGGCGGCGCCGGCATCGCTGAGCGTCCACCAGCCGACTTCGATGATGTAGGCCACCGGATACTTGAACAGATCCGGATCTTCGAGCGACAGCACGTTGATCTCTTCCGTCCGCGCGTTGAAGAAACTGAGGTCGTTCATGATCCGCATCAGGTTTTCTTCGGCGAGCGGATAGCCGTGCACCCAGGACGGTCGTCCGCCGGCCCAGTACCCGCCCGGCGCCGTGTCGTACTGCACGCGGACGAACGTGAACTGACCGTCGTACCGCGCGTTGTGGATCGCAGGGACGCGTCCACCGCGGAACCCGTCGAAATCGTCGAACGGCCTCTGGGCGAGTGCAGCCGCGGCGGCACACAGCACGAGGGCTCCGGCGACTAGCGGCTTGCGGCGCACGGATTCATCCTACGCCCGGCGCGAAGGCCCGCGCTACGCAGTGTTTCCTTATGCGTTTCCTTATGCGCGCTGCCGGGCAATCTTGTTGTCGCGCTCGGTGGTGAGATGGTCGCGTTCGCGGCGGTACTGCTGTTCGAGCGTCTCGCGCGCCGCGGGATCGGTCGTGCCGCGAAGCGTCGACTGGTGCAGCACTTCCAGCTCGGCCAGCTTGGCCTCGTAGAAGTTCCGCGTTTCAGCGATTGCGGCCTTCTGCGCGTCGGTCAGCGTTTTGGAGGTGATGCCGGCCTCGGCATCTTTCTTCGCCATCCGCTCCATCGCGAGCTCGATGGCTGACTTCAGGGGCTTGTCGTCGCTCATTGCAGTTTTCCATTGCGGATCCAGACGGTATTTCCGACCGTCACCGTCAGATCCGTGAAGAAGTTCCAGCGGACGTACGCCGGCTGGCCTGGAGCGGCCGCCACCGCGCCGCCAAGCTCGGTGTTGTCTCCAAGCGACAGGCGGACGACGCCGGCGCCGTAGCCGTAGTACGGAATCCAGGGCGTTCGCTCGGGGACGGCCAGTAGTGGATTGAATCCCACACCGATCTCACGGAAGGCGCGGCCGGCATCGCCGGCCTTGGACATCTCGGCCTCGACCGCGTCCTTGCCGCTGGACGCCGTGATCTCGACCACGCGGCCTTTCGAGAAGCGCAGTCGCAGATTTTCAACCGGCCGGCCGTCCCACTGCGAAGGAGGGAACGCGATCGTGCCTTCCACGGTATCTTCGAGCGGCGCAACGCGGACCACGCCGGCGGGCAACTCGATCTCGTGATCGACGAGGACTTTGCCCTGCGCCGTGCGCGCGGCCGACGCGTCGCCATCCTGGAGATTGGCCGGCCGGTTCCCGCTCCGAAATCGCAGGTCGGTTCCTCCCGGCGAGGTGATATGAACGTCTCCTGATTTCAAGGCCTCTGCGAACCGCCGTTCGATGTCGCCGAGCGCCTTGTAGTCGCTCTGGAGCAAGGCCCGCTGATAGTGACCGTCCATCTCGGGCCGAGACGGCAGCGGTTGCCCGGCGAGTGGGTAGGCGCTGCCGTTCTCGATCCAGTGGAAATGAATGGTCCG
>DASSGK010000304.1:0-2008 GCA_035693505.1 Vicinamibacterales bacterium | reverse complement strand
GGCGGCATCGTTCACGAACGGCTGCAACTGAACGAAGACACCTTGTGGGCTGGCCGACCGTACGATCCCGTGAACCCGGACGCGAAAGGCGCGCTCCCCGAAGTCAGGCGCCTAGTCTCTGAGCGCAAATACCGCGAGGCGGCACAGCTCGTCGACGCGAAGATGATGTCGAAGCCGCGCGTGCAGATGCCGTACGAGACGATTGGCGATCTCGCCGTCACCTTTCCACAAGTCGATTCGGTGGAGAACTACAGGCGCCATCTCGATCTCGCGACGGCAACAGCTCACGTGTCCTACACGAGCGGCGGCGTCACGTTCTCGCGTGAAGTGTTCGCGAGCGCGCCCGACCAGGTCATCGTCATGCGGCTGACCGCCAGCCGCCGCGGACAGATTTCGTTCCAGGCCAGGATGCAAACGCCGCAACGTGCGACGGTCGAAGCGACACGTGAGGGCGATCTCGTGATGCGCGGCATCAACGGCGATGGCGCGGGCACCACCGCCGATGGCCGTCCGTTGACGGGTGCGTTGCGATTCGAAGCGCGCGTTCGCGTGCTCACCAGCGGCGGAACCCGCAGCGCGAGCGGCGACGCGGTGATCGTTCGAGACGCCGACGACGTCACTTTGCTGATCGCGGCGGCCACCAGCTATAAGACTTATGAGGACGTGAGCGCCGACCCAGCCCGTCGCGTCGGGGCGGTGCTCGACTCAGCCTCGCAGAAAAGCGTGGATGTGCTGCGCGCGGCGCACGTCCGCGATTACCAGCGGCTGTTCAATCGAGTCACGCTCGATCTCGGATCCTCGAAGCGCATGCCGACTGACGAACGTGTCCGCGGGTTCGGCGACGGGGACGATCCCGGTCTTGCCGCACTCTACTTCCAGTACGGCCGCTACCTGCTGATCGCCAGCTCGCGGACGGGCTCCCAGCCGGCAAATCTGCAGGGCGTCTGGAACGAAAGCATGTCGCCTCCATGGGGCAGCAAGTACACCATCAACATCAATACGGAGATGAACTACTGGCCGGCGCTGTCGGCCAACCTCGCCGAAACAATGGATCCGTTGACGGCGATGGTTTCGGATCTCTCGGTGACGGGCGCCCGCACGGCGCGCGAGATGTACGGCGCCGGCGGTTGGGTCGCGCATCACAACACCGATCTCTGGCGCGCAACGGGACCGATCGACGGCGCCCAATGGGGAATGTGGCCGACCGGCGGCGCCTGGCTCACGCTGCCGTTGTGGGATCGGTATCAGTACACCGGAGATCGCGAGTATCTGCGGCGTATTTACCCGCTGCTCAAAGGCGCCGCGCAATTCTTCCTCGAGACACTCGTCGAGGAGCCGACACACCACTGGCTCGTCACCTCGCCTACGCTCTCTCCCGAGAACGCGCACCCATTTGGCGCGTCGCTCGCGGAAGGAGCGACGATGGACGAGGAGATCCTCCGTGAGCTGTTCGGCAACGCGATGGGCGCGGCGCGCACGCTGGGGACGGATGCCGACCTGCAGGCCAGGTGGAGCGCGACTCGCGCGCGGCTGGCGCGGCTCCAGATCGGCCGCGCCGGCCAGCTGCAGGAGTGGCTGGACGACTGGGACATGCAAGCGCCCGAGATCCACCATCGGCACGTCTCGCATCTGTTCGGGCTGTTCCCCGGACACGACGTCGACGTGCGGCGCACCCCCGAGCTCGCGGCCGCCGTGAAGCGCTCGCTCGAGATTCGCGGCGATCAGGCGACCGGCTGGGCGACTGCCTGGCGCATCAATCTCTGGGCCAGGCTTGGCGACGGCAATCACGCGTACGACATCCTGAAATTCCTGCTCGGTCCCGAGCGGACGTACCCCAACATGTTCGACGCGCACCCGCCGTTTCAAATCGACGGCAACTTCGGGGGCACCTCCGCGATCGCCGAGATGCTGCTCCAATGCGACGACGGGGAGATCCGCCTTTTACCGGCATTGCCGGCGTCGTGGCCCGATGGTCGCGTCGCCGGCCTGAGAGCGCGGGGTGGGTTCG
>DASSGK010000303.1:0-3923 GCA_035693505.1 Vicinamibacterales bacterium | reverse complement strand
ATCACGGCGGAGACGCGTTTGACGAAGTCCGGCGCGTGGCCGGGAATGAGCGCCGGGATGCGATACGTCGCCGTCGGCGAGGCCGGCACGGCCACCTCGTACAGGTGATCGAGCGTTGCATCGACCGCGTCGTAATTGCGTTGGACGACGGCCTCGCCGCGCTTCTGGTAAGTCTTTGCGATCGCGTGCTTGATCTGCGCGATGGCCTGCTCACGCGGCAGGACGCCGGAAATCGCGAAGAAGCAGGTCTGCATGATGGTGTTGATCCGGGTGCCCATCCCGGCGCTCTGCGCCACGGCGTAGGCGTCGATCACGAAGAACCGCAGGCGCTTCTCGACAATCTGTTCCTGGATCTCGAACGGCAGCTCGTCCCACACACGTTCCGGTCCGTACGGCGCGTTGAGCAGGAAGACACCGCCCGGTTGCGCGTACGCGAGGACGTCGTAGCGTTCGAGGAATGTGTACTGGTGGCAGCCGACGAACGAGGCCCGGGCGATCAGGTACGGCGCGCGTATCGGCTGCGACCCGAACCGCAGGTGCGAGATCGTCACCGCGCCGGACTTCTTCGAGTCGTACACGAAGTAGCCTTGCGCGTGCTGATCGCCATCCTCGGCGATGATCTTGATCGAGTTCTTGTTTGCCCCGACGGTACCGTCAGCGCCGAGCCCGAAGAAGACCGCGCGGACCGTGCCGGCCGGTTCCACCTGGAACGCCTCGTCCACCCCCAGCGACAAACAGGTCACGTCGTCGACGATGCCGACCGTGAAGTGGCGTTTCGGCGCCTCTTTCTTCATCTCGTCGAAGATGGCCTTCACCATCGCCGGCGTGAATTCCTTGGATCCGAGGCCGTAGCGTCCCGCAATCACCCGGATGTCGGGCGAGGCGTTGCCTTCGTGCAGCGCGGTCACGACATCCTGGTAGAGGGGCTCTCCGATCGCGCCTGGCTCCTTGGTGCGATCGAGGACCGCGATTGTCCGGACGGTCGGCGGCAGCGCGGCGAGGAAATGGTCGACGCTGAACGGGCGATAGAGCTTCACCGTCAGCACGCCGACCTTCGCCGGGCCGCCAAGCGCGTCCACCGTGGCAGCTACGGTCTCGGTGCCCGACCCCATGATCACAATCACGGACTCGGCGTCGGGCGAGCCTTGATACTCAAAGAGCGAATGCGCGCGCCCCGTCAGCGCGGCCAGACGATCCATCGCGCGCTGGACGATCGCCGGCGTCGCGAGATAGAAGCGGTTCACCGCTTCGCGGTTCTGAAAGAAGACGTCGGGGTTCTGCGCCGACCCGCGCAGCGCCGGGCGGTCCGGCGACAGCCCGCGCCCGCGCGAAGCCGCGACGAGACTGTCGTCGATCATTGCGCGGACAACTTCGTCGCCGACCGTCTCGATTTTCTGCAGCTCGTGCGAGGTGCGAAAGCCGTCGAAGAAGTGGAGGAACGGCACCCGCGCCTCGAGGGTCGCCGCGTGGGCGACGAGCGCGAGGTCCTGCGCCTCCTGGACCGAGGACGAGGCGAGCAGCGCGAAGCCGGTGCTGCGGACCGCCATCACGTCGCTGTGGTCGCCGAAGATCGACAGCGCGTGGGCGGCGACGGCACGTGCCGAGACATGGAAGACCGCAGGCGTCAGTTCGCCGGCGATCTTGAACATGTTCGGAATCATCAGGAGGAGTCCCTGGCTCGCGGTGAAGGTGGTCGCGAGGCTGCCGCCCAACAGCGCGCCGTGCACCGTGCCGGCGGCGCCGGCCTCGCTCTGAAGTTCGACCACCGAGGGGATGGCGCCCCACACGTTCGGTCGTCCTGCAGCGGCCCAGGCGTCTGCCGCTTCGGCCATGCTCGAGGACGGCGTGATCGGATAGATCGCGATGACGTCGCTCAGTCGATACGCCACGTTGGCGCACGCCTCGTTCCCGTCGAGTGTGGTCCATAGACCGGACATGCGGTCCCTCCGCCGGCCAGACGTGCAATGCGCGTGCTGACCGAAATGCCGCCGGAAACGTGACGGCCGGCCGCGTCTGCCGGAAAGCCGGCAGCGTCGGCTCGAAGGGTCAACGTACACGGAGGGAGCGGGCATCGATTCATCGAACACGGAAAAGTCCGGAGGGCCGCGGATTATTTCATGCGTGACGGCGCGGCAACTCTCAGCGCTTGGTTCACGATCGTGATGTGCCGGGGAAGTACGGCACTGCTGTGCCCAACACGTCGCGGCATGTTCGTTGCCTTCAGTGAAGCGAATCCAAGCCAGAAAAGGATCTGAGTATGCCGATGAATGAAATGACGACGATGGCTCCGGTGGCGGCAGGCGTCGCCTCGAGCGTTCCGATGAAGTCGCTGGTCTATCACGGTCCCGGCCAGCGCGCGTGGGAAGACAAGCCCCGGCCGGTGTTGCGCGAACCGGGCGATGCGATCGTCCGGATCACGACGACGACGATCTGCGGCACCGACCTCCACATCCTGAAGGGCGACGTGCCGTCCGTGACGCCCGGCCGAATCCTGGGACACGAAGGCATCGGCATCGTCGAGGCTGTCGGACCGGCCGTGTCCGCGTTCCAGCCCGGGGACCGTGTGCTGATCTCCTGCATCAGCGCGTGCGGGATCTGCGACTTGTGCCGCCGGGGCATGTACTCGCACTGCCGGACCGGAGGCTGGATCCTTGGCAACACGATCGACGGGACCCAGGCGGAATACGTCCGCACGCCGCACGCCGACACCAGTCTGTACCACGTGCCCGCGGAGGTCGATGACGAGTCGCTCGTGATGCTGAGCGACATCCTTCCGACCGCCTTCGAATGCGGTGTGTTGAATGGCAAGATCCAGCCGGGTGACACGGTCGCCATTGTCGGCGCCGGTCCCATCGGTCTGGCCGCACTGCTCACGGCGCAGTTCTATTCGCCGTCCGCGATTCTGATGATCGACCTCGATGCCAATCGGCTGAAGGTGGCCCGGGATCTTGGAGCGACGACGCTCATCGACAGCTCGGATGGTCTTGCGGCAGAGCATGTCATGAAGCTGACGGGAGGCGCCGGAGTGGATGTCGCGATCGAGGCCGTCGGTGTGCCGGGAGCGTTCGACGTCTGCCAGTCGATTCTTGCGCCTGGAGGGCGTCTCGCGAACATCGGTGTTCACGGCAAGCCGGTCAGCCTGCACCTCGAGAAGCTGTGGGATCGCAACATCGGCATTACCACTCGACTCGTCGATACGGCCGCGACCGCGATGCTGCTCAAACTCGTAGCGTCCGGGAAGCTGCGTCCGGCCAGTCTCGTCACGCATCGCTTCGCGCTGGGCGACATCATGAAGGCCTACGACACCTTCGGAAACGCCGCGCAGGAACGCGCGCTGAAAGTCGTGCTCACCGCAGCGCGGTGACGAAGCAGTCGGGTCAGACCACCGGGTCCGGCCCGACAGGCGCCCATCGAAGCAGGCGCCACGAATGCGCGATCGCAGCCTGCATGGCAATTGCGGCCAGGCCGTTCATCAGCAAAGCGCGCTGGACACCAAGCGCAGCGACTGCCGCGCCGGTGAGCAGCGCGCCGATCGAGGACCCGCCGCGCACCGCCAGCATGTACAGGCTCACGGTACGCCCCAGATGTTGCACACCGGCGGTTGATTGCAGGAATGTGTTCGCCGACGTATTGCTGATCGTCATTGAGGCACCCGCCAGCACGAGCAGCGGCGGTATCACCCAGAACGCTGGCGCGAGCGCGGCCACCACGAGGACAACACCGTAAGCCATGGCAAACCCGCTGCTCAGCCAGCGCCGGTCGACGGCCGACGCGGTGCCCAGCAGTCCCGTCGCGCCGACCAGCCCGCCGGCGCCGAACGACGCGACCGCCACCGAGAACCGCCCGGCGTCGCCGTGAAACACGTCTCTGACGAGGAGGGGCGTGAACGTGACGAGCGGCGAGCAGAGCATGCTGGTCGTGAG
>DASSGK010000302.1:0-6163 GCA_035693505.1 Vicinamibacterales bacterium | reverse complement strand
GTTCGTGCTGCTGCCGCACATCCGCGACCGCGCGATGGTCATGAAGCGCTATCCGCACGGCGCGTCGGGCGAGTTCTTCTTCATGAAGCGGGCGCCGTCCCCGCGCCCTTCCTGGATTGAAATCTGCTCCATCGATCACGGGTCGAAGGGCGTGATCGACTTTCCGATGATCCAGGATCTTGCCGCGCTCCTCTGGGTGATCAACCTGGGATGCATCGACCTCAATCAGTGGTACGCCACCTGCGACGATATCAATCGACCCGACTACATCCATTTCGACCTGGACCCGGGAGCGGGTACGCCGTTCGAGCGCGTGCTCGAGACCGCGCTGGTCGTACGTGAGGCGCTTGACACCTTGAAGATGCGATCGGTGGTCAAAACCACCGGCTCGAAGGGGTTGCATGTGTACGTCCCGATCGTGCGCGGGCCCGAGCAAGGCGAAGTCCGCACCTTCGCTCACGTGCTGGCGCAGGAGCTCTCGCGACGGCATCCGGCGCTCATCACCGCGGAGTACCGTGTCGCCAAGCGTCCGCGTGGGCGCGTGCTCGTGGACTACAACCAGAACCGCTGGGGCAGCACGCTGGCGTCCATCTACTCCGTTCGTCCGCGTCCCGAAGCGACGGTGTCCACGCCGATCACGTGGAAAGAAGTCGAACAGGGCGTGCGCATCGAGGACTTCACCGTGAGGAATGTCCCTGCGCGGGTGCGAGAGGTCGGCGACATCTGGAAGCCGCTGCTCGGCAAGCGGGGCCGGTTCGACTTGTCCCGGTTCGTCTGACGCTACAATGCCGTGGTGAAAGGAACCGCTGCCGCGCCGCTCACGGCCGTTGTGCTTCTTGCGACGTTGACCGCGGCCGCCCAGCCCGCCAGGCCGATTCCGATGAACACCGTCGCCGAACGTTACGTAAAGCTCGTGCTCGACGTTGGTCAGCACGATGCCGACTACGTCGACGCCTACTATGGTCCCGCCGAGTGGAAAACGGAGGCCGGGCGGCAGAAGCGTTCGCTGGCCGACATCGACGCTGCGGCGAAGCGCCTGATCGCCGAGATACCCGCAGCGTCGGAAGAAGAGCGGCGCGACGAGCTCGCGATGCTGCGCCGCCACTACTTGAGCAGGCAGCTCGAGGCGCTGCGTACGCGCGTCCAGATGCTGCAGGGCGCCAGACTGACATTCGATCAGGAATCGCGCGCTTTGTACGATGCCGAAGCGCCGGTGCACCCGGAGTCGTACTTTGCCGAGATGTTGAAGGAGCTCGACCGGCTGCTGCCGGGCGACGCTCCGCTCGTCGATCGGTACGATGCCTTCAGACAGAAATTCATCGTCCCGTCCAATCGTCTTGCGAGCGTGTTCGATCGCGCGATTGCGGAATGCCGCTCGCGCACGCTTCGTCACGTGGAGCTGCCGCCGAACGAGAGCTTCACGGTGGAGTACGTCACGAACAAGCCGTGGAGCGGCTACAACTGGTACCAGGGCAACTACCGCAGCCTGATCCAGGTCAACACCGACCTGCCGATCTACATCGATCGCGCCATCGATCTCGCGTGCCACGAGGGGTACCCGGGTCACCACGTGTACAACGCGCTGCTCGAGAAGCACCTGGTGCGCGATCGCGGATGGACCGAGTTCACCATCTACCCGCTGTTCTCGCCGCAGTCGCTGATTGCGGAGGGGACCGCGAACTACGGCATCGAGGTCGCGTTTCCGGGTGAGGAGCGTGCCGCGTTCGAACGTGACGTGCTCTATCCGCTCGCGGGGCTGGACCCCTCGCAGGCCGCGTCGTACGCGCGGCTGCAGGCGCTTGTCGATCGCGTGTCCTATGCGGGGAACGAAGCGGCGCGCCTGTATCTCAACGGAACGTCCGATCGTAAACAGGCGACCGCGTGGCTGTCGCAGTACGCGATGATGTCGCCGGTTCGTGCGGAGCAGCGGACCCGGTTCTTCGACACCTATCGCAGCTACGTGATCAACTACAACCTCGGCAAGGATCTCGTGAAGCAGTTCGTCGAGTCGCGCGGAGGCGTCGCCGCGCGGCCGGACAAACGGTGGGAGGAGTTCGTCCGTCTGCTCGCGTCGCCCCGTCTTCCGTCCGGTCTCCGCTGATGGCGCAGACGCTGCCGCCACCCAGCACCGACCTCCTCGCGACCTTCGGCGCTATCGACATCTACCTGTTCGATCAACTCCTCCGCGGCCGCTTCGATCGGCGCCGGCGCGTGCTCGATGCGGGCTGCGGCGACGGCCGCAATCTGACGTACCTGCTCCATCGCGGCTTCACCTGCTTCGGGATCGATCGCGATCCTGCCGCGATCGAGCATGTGCGTGCGCTCGCGGCAGCGGCCCCCGTTGAACTGCCGCCCGAAAACTTTCGCATGGGCGAAATCGACAAGCTGCCATGGGCCGGGGCCAGCATGGATGCGGTCGTGTGCAGCGCCGTGCTGCACTTCGCAACCGACCTTGCGCATTTCGACCGCATGGTCGACGAGATGTGGCGCGTCCTCGCCTCGTCCGGAATGTTGTTCGCTCGCCTGGCGTCCAACATCGGCCTGGAGCATCTTGTGGGTCCCGCGGGGCGACGCGTGCGGCTGCCCGACGGATCCGACCGGTTCGTGGTGGACGAGACGATCCTGATCGAGTGCACGCGGCGGCTGGGCGGCCGCCTGCTCGATCCGATCAAGACGACGAACGTGCAGAATCAGCGCTGCATGACCACGTGGTGCCTCGAGAAGACCGACGTCGCGATACCCTAGACCTCGTCGTTGCGTACGACGTTCGTCTGGCCTCGTGCCGTTTTCCGATCAGCCACGAAACTCACGAAAGAGATCAGGCAAGGTCTAGTCGCCCAGCAGTTCCGAGACGCCCTTGAAATCCTCGACGTGGTCGCAGACCACTTTCATCACCATCAGCATCGGGACTGCGAGCAGCATCCCCCAGACGTTCCAGACCCAGCCCCAGAAGAGGAGTCCAACGAACACGGCGACGGCGTTCATGCGCGCCGCGCGGCTGGTCAGCCACGGCGTGAGCAGGAATCCTTCGAGGCTGGTGATGATCAGCGACGAGGCGCCGACCACGATCGCCATCCGCAGCGTGCCGAACTGAAGGAAACCGACCGCCGCCGTGGCGCCTGTGACGATCACGGGACCGAAGTACGGGATCGAGTTGAAGAGACCGGCCAGCAGGCCCCACACCGCCGCCTGTTCGACACCGAGCGCGCGGAACACGAGCCAGGTGGCGAGCCCCACGACGAGGCTCGTGAAGACTTCGACGATCAGGAACATTTCGATCTGACGGTCGATCTCCTGGAGGATCTGCACCGTCAGCTTCTTGTCGGTGAGCGATGGTCCCACGATCTTGACCAGCTTCCGCCGATAAAGGTCGCCTGACGACAGCAGGAAATACACGAGGAACAGGATCAGCACGAGCTGTCCGGCCGCCGCCACGACGCCGAGCGATCCCCACATCACGTAGTCACTGATGTTGATGGGCGGTGTTTCCACCTGCACGCGCTGAATCCCGGTCGGCGGAGGCGGGGGCGACGCGGCATTCGCGGCTCGCTCGAGCTCGGTGGCGGCTTTCTGCACCTGTTGGATGGCCGACGCCGCGGTCGGTCGATCGTTCTCGACCAATAGCCGAAGCCGCCTGGCGGCCTGCGGCAGTTGTTCGACAATCGCGGTGGCCTGCGAGCGCAGACCGTAAATCATCCAGCCGCCGCCGCCCACGAGCGAGAGCAGCACGACGGCTGCGCCCAGCGCACGGGGGACATGCCGGCGTTCCAGCCACGCGATGATCGGTTCCAGCGCATAGCTGATCAGCACCGCAAGAACGATCGGGATGATCATCGCCTGCGCGTACTGCAGGACGAGAATGATCGCCAGGACCGCCAGCACCGTGAGCGCGGCGCTCCGGATATCCACCGGCATGCGGATGGCCGCTTCCTCCGGCACCGCCGCGTTAACGATGTCCGGTTGATTGGCCGCACGAGCATCGATGTCTTTCTGGTCGCGGTCTGGTCCAGACGGAGCTCGGGGGCTTACCACATGATCAGGGACCGCTTTCAGGCTCATGGCTTCAGCTCCTCGACCTGCAGGGCCCTGTTGATGGCGCATGCGGCTTTGACTCCTTCAGCGGCGGCGACCACGACGAATTGCGCATCGTGCGAGGCGTCTCCCGCGACGAACAGGCGCGGCACATTGGTATCGCACGACGTGCCCGTCTTCACCGTGCCGCGGCGGTTCAGCGTGCACCCGAGCGAGATCGCCAGGCTCGACTGCGGGTGCTGTCCTGTGGTGAAGAACAACGCGTCTCTCTGAATCGGTTCTCCACGCTCGAACGCGATTCCCGTCAACGCTCCGTCGACGTGCTCGATGCGCGCGATCCGCTCGGTGCGAACGGCGATCCCGTTGTGGTCCAGCTGCTCGCGCAGGCGCCGCTCCAGCCGGCTGCCGTGCGTGCACACGATGACGTCAGCGCTCCAGGTTTTCAGCCCGAGCGCGAGACTGGTCACGTGCGTGCCGCGGCCGAAGGCCGCGAGGGGACGATCGCGCCGCTCCCAACCGTCGCAGTACGGGCAATGAAAGATCGATCGGCCGTAGCATGGCTCGAAACCCTCGATGGCCGGGAGGTCGTCGACGACGCCGGTCGCGATCAGGACGTAGCGGGCCTGCTCTTCGCCGCCGTTCGCGAGTGAGAGCCGATAGTGATCGCCGCTCAACTGCGCGCCGGTCACGCCGATCGCACGCAGCTCCACGCCGTACGGTGATAGCTCGGCGCGTCCGAGCTCAATCAACGCGGAGGGTGCGATGCCGTCGCGGGTCAGGTATCCGTGCAGGGCGTGTGAACGGTGATTGCGCGGGTGTCCCAGGTCCAGCACGAGGACCCGGCGCCTGCAGCGCCCCAGCATCACCGCGGCGCTCAATCCCGCGGGGCCGCCTCCGACGATCGCGACATCGAACATCGCCTGCACGGCTGCAAGACCGTCACCACGGCTGCTCAGGACCGTCGTATGACTTTATGTGTCATAGAGAGACACGTGTTCCGCTATGGCTCATACGTGAGAAATTGTGCAATTTGCACAGAAAAATGAGCCGAATCGCCATTTAGTGTCACATGATTTGTGACATTTTGAGGCACGGAGTCTTGTCCTATACAGTCATCGTGTGGCTCTTCAGTAAGTGCAACCAATCTGTTTTCAGCGTGTTGCGGAAGTACGGCCTGAGGGTTCGCTTGATGGCGATTCCTTTGCTCCGGGACGAGCGTGGTTTCCTCTCGACGAACGCGGTTCAACGATCTCGAGTGCGTCGCGATCGTCCGCGTGTTCGAGAGGATGATGTGCCCGACGGTCGGCGGTGCGGTTGTGAAGGAAGGGTTGATCTGATGCAGAAGGTACCGAGTCACGTGGAGGTACGTGACGAGGAAATTGCCGCCTCACCACTGCCGCCGCCGCTCCCGGCCGCGACGGATGATTGGCGCAGCGGCCTGCCGACCCTCTCCGGAACGCTGGTCACCCTGAGAGAGCTGCGCACGAGCGATGCGTCGTCGCTGTTCATCGCGATGGCGTCGGATGAAGTCACGCGGTTCATCTCGCCGCCGCCGGCGAGCATTCAGGGATTCGAGAAATTCATCGCGTGGACCCATCGCCAGCGTGCGGCGGGTCTGGATGCGTCGTTCGCCATCGTCCCGCGCGGGTCCGACACGGTCGTCGGCCTGTTTCAGATCCGGGCGCTCGAGCGCCGGTTCGCGACGGCCGAATGGGGTTTCGCGCTCACGCCGGAATTCTGGGGCACCGGGTTCTTCGCCGACGGCTCGCGGCTGGCGATCGAGTTCGCGTTCGACACGCTCGGGACGTATCGCCTCGAGGCGCGGGCGTCGGTGGCCAATGCCAGGGGCAACGCGGCGCTTCGGAAGCTTGGCGCATCGCGTGAGGGGATCCTGAGACGGTCGTTCCTGCGGCGCGGGGAGCATCACGATCAGGCACTCTGGTCGATTCTCGCCGACGAGTGGCGGGACGCGGCGCGGTGGGGCGGCTGCGCGTCGGTAATCCACTAACATCAACTGCGGACATGGATGTCCGCGACTTCGACTTCGAACTTCCACCTGAGCTCATCGCCCAGGAGCCGCCCGCGGAGCGGGGCGGCGCCCGTCTGCTTCACCTCGACCGCGAAACCGGGG
>DASSGK010000301.1:0-7347 GCA_035693505.1 Vicinamibacterales bacterium | reverse complement strand
CGCCGAAACGTCCAGTGATGACGACGTCGCCGCCGCCGTCGAGCGCCGGCGAATGCGCCTGCTCGAGAATCACGTCGCCTACGCCGAGCAGTGCCGCCATCACCGCAATGCCGAACCCGAAGCCGCACGCGAGGACAGCCGTGCGCACCGGCCGGGTGGCCAGCGACCGCAGGGCAAGACGCAGTATCACGACGCCGTCACCACGCGGCCGCTCTTCATCGCGAGGTGACGCCCGGCCCTCGCCGCCACCGCGGGATTGTGCGTGACGACGACGATCGCGGTGCCGTCTGCGTGGACGCGATCGAACAGGGCAGCGATCTGCGCGCCGGTATCGTCGTCTAGCTCGCCGGTTGGCTCGTCGGCCAGCAGCAACGCCGGCCGGTTCGCCAGGGCGCGTGCGATGGCGACCCGCTGCATCTCGCCGCCCGAGAGCTGTGAAGGTCGATGGTCGCTTCTGCCCGCGAGCCCTACGTAGTCGAGCAGCTCACGCGTCCGCGCCTGCCTGTCCGCCTTCGTCGCGCCGGCTTCTGCCTGCGGGAGCTCGATGTTTTCCCAGGCCGTCAGCATCGGCAGCAGGAAGAACCGCTGGAACACGAAGCCGATCCTCGTGAGCCGGATGCGGCTCCGCTCCGATTCGCTGAGCGTCAGGACGTCGCGTCCCTCGAAGACCAGAGAACCGGTCGTCGGCTGATCCACGCAACCGAGGATGTGGAGGAGTGTCGATTTGCCGCAGCCGGACGGTCCGGTAATCGCGACGTAGTCCATCGAATCGACGCGAATCGAGACGTTGCCGAGCGCGGTGACGGCGCCCGCCGGCATGGCGAAGGATCGCGTCAGCCCGCTGCCCTCGATGATGGGTTCGCCCGACCGGGTCACGACAGAATCTCGCGCCGCAGCGTCGCCGCTATCGGGAGCCGCGTCGCCAGCCAGATGGGATACACGGCAGCCAGGATCCCCGTCACGGACAAAAGCGCGACGTGCAGCAGGATGGCCCTTGGCTCGAACACGAAGAAGTGCAGCCGTCCTGGAACGCCCGGCATCTCGCGGAGAATGCGATCCAGCACCACCGCGAGAAGCGCACCGACGGGGAGTGCCGCCAGGCCGCCGACTCCGACGAGGAGCACTGACTCCCACAGAAGGTTCGCCGCGATGCGCCGGCGCGGAAAGCCGAGCGCGCGCAGCGCGGCCACCTCTCCCAGCCGCTGGTTCACAGACATGGTCAGCAGCGTCGCAATCAGGAGGAACGCAAACGCGAGCGTCATCGACGAGAGCACCGTCGAGATCTGACGGAAGTAGCTGAATGCGTTCTGATTGAATTGCTCCATCACCTGATCGTTGGACAGCACTCGCAGGTCGGGCCGAAGGCGCGCGATGGCGGCCGCGGCGGAGGCTTCGCTCCCCGGCTGCGTCGAGTCCGTCGAGACGAGGACCATTTCCGCCACGCCGTCCGCCGGCTTTCCGTGCGCCGCGGCAAAGCCGTCCATGGTGGTGGCGACCGTGTATTCATCGGCGGCTTCGAAGGCGAATTGTGCGATGCCGGTGACGTGCGCCGTGACGAGGGGAAGCGCGGATGCCGACCCGGGCAGGAACAGCCGCAGCTGCAGCGCCGAACCAGGTTGAAGCTGCAGGGCCGCGGCAAGCTTCGGGCTGACGAGGACCGGGACGTCACCGGGCGGAGCCGCTGAGGGCAGTGGTGATCCGCTGACGAGCGTCAAGACGCTGCCGGACGCGGCATCGTTGGTGCCGAGCAGTGAGACCCGAGTCCCCGAACGCGATTGTGATGGCGCGATCGCAATCGCGGTGTCCGAGCTGACGAGCGTGGCGCGCCGGACACCGGGCAGCCGCGCGATCGCATCAGCCAGCGATGCCGCACCCGCCATCGGCGGCCGGTGCACCATCGATCCCTCCGCGGCGACGACGCGGATGTCGAAGCCGGCCGCGTCGAGCAGATCGCGGAAGGAGACGAGCAGTCCCCGCGACAACAGCAGCATGTCGAACAGCAGGGCGCCGATCACGGTCACGCCGGCGACCGCGAGCACAGATCGCGCGGGACTTCGTGCGATCGTTCGCCAGGCGAGTCCCCAGGCCGTCATCGGCCGAGCAGCGCGAGCACGTCGCGGCGAAGAAGGGTCCAGGATCCGACGAGGCCGGCCAGGATCCCCAGCGGCACCGATACGGCGATCGACTGAAGCGCGATGGCGCGCGTCACCCGCACGAACACGAGCGCCGTGTCGTAGCGCCACTGGAAGAACTGATTCACGAGGCCTTGCGTGGCGATCGCCAGCACGATGCCGAAGACAGCCCCGGCGGTGGCAATCAGCAGCCCTTCGGCCAGCACCTCGAGCAGGATCGATCGCTCCGAGATGCCGATCAGCCGGATGATGCCGATCGTCTCGCGCCGTTCCTCGGCGCGCATCACCATCAGCGCCAGCAGAAACGCCGTGCTGCCGAGCACCGTCACCGCGGCGACGGCGACGTGAAACCGTTCGAGCACTGCGAACGGGTCTGAACCGTCTTTGGCACGAGCGGTCGGCCGGGCGAACACCCCTGGGGCGCGAGACGCCACGGCGGCGGAAAACGCGTCTGCGTTCGACGGGTTCGTCAGCTTGACGTTGATGGCCGTCAGCGAGTCGGCCGATGCGGGATCGCCGCTCACTTCCGTCATCGCAACGAGCTCCGGCAGATGCACACGCGCTTCCAGGCGTCTTGCGGTGAAGCGCACCGGATCCGGCGTCGGCTCGTACGTGCCTTCGACGCGAAACTGCCTCGAGCCCGAGCCTGTCGCATCCAGCGCCATGGTGACGATGTCTCCCGGGCGCAGATGGTCGCGTTCGGCGAGCTGGCGGGAAATGAGAATCGGCGGAAGCGCGGCTGAGGCCGGCGCTGTCGCCGCGGGAAGAGCCACCGCTATCAGGAGCGCAGCCGCGAACGCAGACGCGCGGCCGCGGTTTAGACCGGACACCGCTCGATTATTGGATAAACTACCTCCTCCATCAACCCGGAGGCTTTTCATGAAAGCTGTACGCCTTGCGACCCTGATCGCCGCGAGCGCCGCGGCCATCGTCGTCGCGCAGAGCGAGAAACTCGACTACCAGATGCTCGGCAGCATCCGGGACGAGGGGCTGAACCGCTCGCAGGTGATGGAACACGTGTCGTGGCTCAGCGACGTCTACGGCCCGCGTCTCACCGGATCGCCGGGGATCCAGCAGGCGAGCGAGTGGGCGATGAAGAAGTTCCGCGAGTGGGGGCTGTCCAACGCCCACCAGGAGCGCTGGGCATTCGGCAAGGGCTGGTCGCTCGTGCGGATCACGGCGCACATGATCGAGCCGCAGATTCAACCGATCGTCGGTTTCCCCCAGGAGTGGTCGTCGGGCACGAAGGGATCCGTGACCGCCGACGTCGTTCGCGTGCAGATCGCGAATGACGACGACTTGAACAGGTATCGCGGAAAGCTCGCCGGCAAGATCGTGCTGCCGCAGCCCGCGCGCCGCGTGCGCATGCTCGAAGGTCCGATCATCCTGCGGATGACCGACAAGGACATCGCCGAGTCCGAGACGACGCCGGTGCCGGCAGCCGCGGGTGGCGGAGGCGGCCGCGGCGGCCAAGCGGCGGTGTTCCGTCAGAAGGTCAGTGACTTCTACGCGCAGGAAGGCGTCGTTGCGGTGTTCGATCGCGGCAGCGACAGCGACATGGCGGCCGGCGGCAGCGATCTCTCGTGGCAGCAGCAGCATCCGGATGGCGGGACGCTCTTCCCGAACGGTGCCGGCCCGCGCGACGAGAAGGCGGGAAAGGGTGTGCCGGTGATCGCGCTGGCCGTCGAGCACTACAACCGGATGATCCGCGTGCTGGAGAAAGGCGTGGCGGTGAAGGTCGAGCTCAACGTCGAAACGAAGTTCTACGACGAGAGCACGCCGAACGGCTTCAACACGATCGCGGACCTGCCGGGCACCGATCTCGCGTCGGAGATCGTCCTGCTGGGCGCTCACTTCGACTCGCATCCGTACGCGACCGGAGCGACCGACAACGCGACCGGCAGCGGCGCGATGATGGAAGCGATGCGGATTCTGAAGGCCGTCGGTGCGAGGCCGCGTCGAACCATCCGGATCGGGCTCTGGGGCGGCGAAGAGCAGGGCCTGCTGGGGTCGAAGGCGTACGTCCGCGAGCACATCGCCGATGTGGACACGATGGCGCTGAAGCCCGAGCACGCGAAGCTGTCTGCTGTGTTCAACTCCGACAACGGCAGCGGAAAGATTCGCGGCATCTGGCTCCAGGGCAACATGGCCGTGCGTCCCATCTTCGAAACATGGATCACGCCGCTCCACGACCTGGGCGTCACGACGATCGGACCTCGATCGGTCGGCTCCACCGATCACGTCTCGTTCGACAACGCCGGCATCCCCGCGTTCCAGTTCATGGTCGACCGGCTCGAGTACAACTCGCGCACGCACCACTCGACGATGGATACGTTCGATCGGGTACAGCGCGACGACATGGTCCAGCAGGCGACGGTCATCGCCGTCTTCGCTTACAACGCGGCGATGAGAGACGAGAAGTTCCCGCGCAAAGCGCTCCCGGCGCCGCAGAGGGGCCGCGGCTCGACGGAACAGCCGTAGCTGCATTCACCACGAAGACACGAAACTTCTAGATGCACGAAGAAAACCAATCATGAGGATCTTCTTCGCGCGTCTTCGTGCTCTTCGTGTCTTCGCGGTTTAGGTACTTTCGAAGGGGCGTTCCGGATGCATCGTTGGCGCGAGCAGCGCGCCGAGCAGGAGGAATCCGAGCGAGCCGGCGAACGGCAGCTGCCAGTTGCCTGACGCGTCGATGATGTAGCCGAACGCGATCGGCGAGAGGATCGCCGCGAGCGCCGAGCCGGTGTTCATCATGCCGGCCGCGGTGCCCGAGAACTTGCCGGCGATGTCCATCGGGATCGACCACATCGGTCCGATGACGATCTCCGCGCAGAAGAACGCCGCGCCGAGCGACAAAATGATCGCCACGAGATCGTGCGTCAGGAACACCGGAACCATGCAGACGAACGATCCCAGGAAACCGAACATCACGACGTTGCGGCGCGCCTTCTGCAAATCAGCTGTGCGATGCAGAATCCGGTCGCTGACTTCACCGCCGAGATAGTCGCCGACGACGCCCGCGAAAAAGACCGCGGATGTGAAGAGCGCCGACTTCCTCAGATCGTACTTGTACTCGTGCAGGAAGTACGACGGCAGCCACGTCAGATAGAGCCAGAGCGTCCACCCGTAGCAGAAGTAGACGATCGTGACCGGTGCCATGCGCTTGAACAGCGCTCCCCACGGCACGCGCGGACGCACGACGGTGGTGCGCACGCCCTTGTTTGGCAGCGTGTCGAGCTCGGCCTGCGAGATCGATGGATGCTCCGCGGGCACGTCGCGGAAATACGAGATCCAGATGACGACCCAGACCAGGCTGCAGCAGCCGAGCGCGATGAAAGAGCCGCGCCACGCGACCAGCACGATCAGCCACGCCACGATGGGCGGCGTCACCGCGTTCCCCAGCCGGGCGAACGCGTGCGTGAGTCCTTGCGCGAAGCCGCGCCGGCCGACCGGCGTCCATCCCTGCATCGCCCGCGTCGCCACCGGAAACGTCGCGCCTTCTCCGATCCCCACGAGCACGCGGCAGACAAACAGCGTGACCAGGCCCCCGGCCAGGCCGGTGAGGATCGTGGCGCCGGCCCAGATCACGCCGCACAGGAACAACGTGCGCCTGGGACCGAAACGGTCGCCGACCCAGCCGCCGAAGATCTGGAACAGCAGATATGGATAACCAAACGCCGACTGGAGGAAGCCCAGCTGCGTATTCGTGAGCGCGAACTCCCGACGGATCGAATCGGCGGCGGTCGAGATGTTGACGCGATCCACGTACGTGATCAGGTACATCACGCACAGCAGGCCAAGGACGACGGTGGTCGGCTTCGGCCGCCTGAATGAGGACATTCGAGAGGCTATAGACTACATCAATGAAATTCAGACCATTGGCAGATACCGGCGTATTTGTTTCCGAGCTGTGCCTGGGCGCCATGACCTTCGGCGGCCGCGGCCAGATGTGGGAAGTGATTGGCGGGCTCGATCAGGCCGCGGTCGACGCCATCGTGCATCGCGCACTCGATGGCGGCATCAACTTCATCGACACCGCCGATGTCTACTCGGCGGGCGAGTCTGAAACGATGGTGGGAAAGGCGATCGCCGGCAGGCGCCAGGAGATCGTTCTCGCAACCAAAGTGCGGGGCCGCACGGGTCCCGGGCCGAATCAGGTCGGTCTCTCGCGGCTCCATATCGTGAACAGTGTCGAAGCGAGTCTGAAGCGCCTCAACACCGACTACATCGACCTGTACCAGATCCATCGCTTCGACCCGTTGACGCATATCGAAGACACGCTGCGCGCGCTCGACGATCTCGTGCGTGCGGGGAAGGTCCGGTACATCGGCTGTTCGAATCTCCCGGCGTGGTATCTCATGAAGTCGCTGGCCGTCTCGCGCGAGCAGAGAATCGAACGCTTCCGATGCACGCAGTCGTACTATTCGCTCGCAGGCCGGGACCTCGAGCGGGAGACGATTCCGCTGCTGAAGGATCAGGGTCTCGGTCTCCTCGTCTGGAGCCCGCTGGCCGGCGGCTTCCTGTCCGGCAAGTTCACGCGCGACAGCGGCGACGACACTGCACGCCGCGCGAAGTTCGACTTCCCGCCGGTCAACAAGGAAAAGGGCTTCGGCATTCTCGACGCGCTCGGACCCATCGCGAAGGCGCACGGGGCGACAGTGCCGCAGGTGGCGCTGGCGTGGATCCTGGCCAATCCCGCCGTGACGAGCGTCATCATCGGCGCGAGGAAAATCGCGCAGCTCGACGACAACCTGAAGGCCGTGGATGTGACGCTGACCGACGAGGACATGAAGACGCTCGACGAGGCCAGCAAGCTGACGGTCGAATACCCGGCTTGGATGGAATCACTGGGATCGGATCGACGGCCCGGAGAGCGGCGGTACTAGCAGCAAGCCTGTCACGCCGCGATCGAGTCACCGGATCACACAGAGGAGCAGAGCAGCAGAGGTCGAACAGAGACTTTCAGCCGAGAGACGAGGGCGCAGGCATTCCCGGTTCGGCGGGGCGGCCTGCCTGGCAGGCCGCCGACCACGGCCTGAATCGGACCGAGAGACGAACGATGTGCCGAACCTGATTTGTTCGTCTCTCGGTCCGATTCTGGCTGTGCCGCCGCTTTGCGGCGCCCGCCGAACCTCAGTCGCGCCTCCGTTCGTCCTCCGCTGCTCCGTTTCTCTGTGTTGAATTTGCTGGACGTTTTTCGTTTGATGTAGCGCAG
>DASSGK010000300.1:0-28226 GCA_035693505.1 Vicinamibacterales bacterium | reverse complement strand
CGAGGGGCACGTGCCGGGGGCCGTGTACATCTCGCCGGTCGCCATCCGGGATGCGAAGGCGCCGCCCACGTTTCTGCCAACGCCAGCCGCCTTTGAAGAGATGATGGCGAAGCTGGGGATCTCCAACGCCACGCGCGTCGTCGCCTACGACGAGCGTGGGGGAATCTACGCGGCGCGCCTCTGGTGGATTCTGAACTACTACGGCCACACGAACGTTGCGCTGATGAACGGCGGGTGGATCAAGTGGACGGCGGAGCAGCGTCCGACATCGACGGCGCCGGCGTCCCCGGGCGCCGCGACCTTCACCGCTCGAGCGCAGACGCACTGGCTCGCGACGGCAAGTGACGTGGTCGGCGCGATCGGCAAGCCTGGCGTCACGATTGTCGACGCCCGGACGCAGGCCGAGATCGAAGGCAAGGATCTGCGCAACATCAAACGAGGTGGATTCGTTCCCTCGTCGGTGCCGGTCTACTGGGAGGATCTGCTCGATGCGCAGAAGAAAACCTTCAAGCCGGCCGACGAGCTGAAAAAAATCTACGAAGATCGCGGCATCGTCCCCTCGAAGGAAGTCATCGCGTACTGCCAGGTCGGGATGCGCGCGTCGGTCGACCTCTTCGCGCTGCACCTCATTGGCTACGACAAGCTGCGTAACTACTACGGCGCGTGGGAAGAGTGGGGCAACCGCGACGACCTGCCGCTGGCAACCAAGAAATGACGATGCGCACAACGTTTGCAGGAGCGGTGTTGATGTCGGCGGTGGCGGCGGCGCTGGGCCATGTGTCCGCGCAGACGCCGGCGGCGTCGACTGTCGCGGTCGTCGGCGCGACCGTGATCGACGGCAACGGCGGCACGCCGATCGCCGACGCGGTGGTGCTGATCAAAGGCACGCGCATCTCGGCGGTGGGGCCGCGCAGCGCGGTGCCGATCCCGCCCGACGCCAGCCAGATCGACGCGCGCGGGCGTTGGGTTGTTCCGGGATTCATCGACACCAACGTGCACCTGTCGCTGTACGGCGGCCAGAACGACCGCTACGAGACGCTCGCGAAGTATCAGCCGCGTCAGGACGACATCGTGCTCGAGGCGGCGCAGATCGACTTGAGCTACGGCGTCACCACAGTCCGCGACAGCTACGGCGCGCTGATGCCGCTGACGAAGGTCCGCGACCGGATCGCACGCGGCGAACTGACCGGAGCGCGCATCCTGGCGGCCGGCAACATCCTCGGCTGGAACGGTCCGTATTCGTTTTCGTTCAGCCGCGTGATGGGCCAGCTGACGCTGTTCCAGGAGCAGATGAACGACTACATCGCACAAGGCGGCGGCGAAGAGCTGATGGCGATGACGCCGCAGGAGTTGCGCACCGCCATCGGCGCGTACCTCGACAAAGGGCCCGACTTCCTGAAGTTCGGCGGCACGAGTCATTTCTCGGAGCCGACGTTCATCGGCTTTTCCGCCGAGGCGCAGCAGGTCATCGTCGACGAAGCCCACAAACGGAACCGCGCGGCCGAAACGCACTCGACGAGCATCGAAGGACTGCGCGTATCGATCGCCTCCGGCATCGACGGCATCCAGCACCCCGAACTCCTCGATGGCCGAGCGATGCCCGACGATCTCGTCAAGGCCATCGTGGACCGCGGCCTGAACTGCTCGATGCTCGCGAGCACGATCACGGGACCGGCCTGGAAGCGTCATCTCAAAACGAAGGAAGAAGTCGAAAGGAAGAAGGCAGAAGGGAAGGCGGAAGGCGAGAAGGCTGGAAGTGCGTTGACGCACGAAAAGACGACTGCCGAGCGCCGTAAAGAAGCAGCCGACGTCGGCGCCGATCTCGAGATGCGGCGCGCGAACGCGCAGAAGCTCATTCGAGCCGGCTGCCGCGTCACGCCAGGCACGGACAGCTATTGGGCGGCCGCGCCGGAGTTCACGCGAACGCCGAAGCCGGCGGAGCAGGACCACGGAATCGGCACGATCATGGCCGTCGAGGGTCTCGTCGAGCTCGGCATGAGCCCGTCGCAGGCGATCGTCGCCGGCACGAAAAACGGAGCCATCGCCGCGCGCGGGCTGAAGGATTTCGGCACCATCGAGGCCGGCAAGTTCGCGGATCTCGTGATGCTCGCCGCCGATCCGCTCGCCGACATCGCGAACCTGCGCAAGGTGACCGCCGTGATGAAGGAAGGCCGCACGGTGGATCGCACGCGCCTGCCGCAATCGCGGGTCCTGTCCGTCGCACCATCCGTTCCTCCAGGCACTAAAGATTTCTGAGAACTGGAATGCGGGAACACCGGCGACTGTACTGGACGGCCTCCTGGCTCGCGATCGTGCTCGTGGCCGTCAAGGCCTTCTACCTGGGCGCGCCGGCCGGGCTGACGTTTGCCGCCGTGCGCGACTACGTCAACGATCTCACTGCCGTCTCGTTCGTTGACGTTCTCTACGCCGCAGTGCTGTGGATCATCGGCACTGGCATCTTGTTGCTGGCTGGTGACCGGCCGCGCGTACGGTTCACGATTTCCGCGCTCATCGACGCCGCGGCGGCGCTCTCCTGTCTGTATGCTCTCGCCAGCGTCTTCTTCTTCAACGTGTTCGGCGGCTTCCTGACGTATCCGCTCTTCGCGCTCGTCGGCGACGTCCACATGCTGCGCTCGTCGGTCGAGGCGCAGGTGTCAATGTCGACGCTGGTCGCGCTGGCGGGCCTGCCGCTGGTATATCTCGCGCTCGTGGCGGCGACCGACCGGTGGGTGCCGGTGCCTGCGTCGGCGCGCTGGCGCACGCGGCTGGTGGCGCCGGCCGTTCTCCTCGTCTGGGTGATTGCAGGGCAGCTGGCGTTCGCCCGCGAGTGGACCACCCGCCGCGACCGCCAGGTTGCCGCGAATGCCGAATGGGTCTTCGCGGCGTCGTGGTGGCAGACCGTGGCGGGCGACGGCGCGATCCGGATGGCGGGATCGTTTCGAGCGGAGGACCTCGCTGATTTCGAGCCGCTGCGCGCGGCCGTGCGCGGTCCGCTGTCCAAGGCGGGCGGAGTCCGCCTGATCGCGGCGCGGCGCCCGCCGAATGTGATTCTCATCGTGCTCGAATCAGTCGCGGCCCGATGGGCCGGGCTCAATCACGGGCCGTACGACTCCACGCCGCAGCTCGCGGCGGAATCGGCGCGGGGCATCGTCTTCGACAATTTCTACGCGCACATCGGCCGCAGCTCGAACTCTCTCGGGTCGATCCTGCTGTCCGCGTTTCCAAAGCTGGATTTCAACGACCTCACGCAGGAGTACCCGCGCCTGCGGGGCACATCGCTGGCGTCGGTCTTCCACGATCGCGGCTATCGAACCGCGTTCGTGACGCCAAGCGACCTCGACTGGGCCGACTGGCGCACGTTCCTCGAGGGGCGCGGCTTCGGCGACGTGATCGATCACCACCAGCTGCCGTGCACCACGCTGCTCTCGTCGTGGGGCATGGAAGATCGCTGCGCCGTGGACGAGTTGATTCAGTTCATCGAGAAGGATCCGGCGCGCCCGTTCTTCCTGATGGCCTGGAGCCAGCAGACGCACCATCCGTACGAGCCCACACCGGGCGTCCCGCAGATCGAGTTCGTGCGCCAGGACGCGACCGACGCGTACGACTTCAATCACTACCTGAACGTGCTGCACGAGACCGACCGCCACATCGGGCGCTTGTTCGAGACGATTCGCCGGACAGGCCTGCAGGACGACACGCTCATCGTCGTCACCGGCGATCACGGCCAGGCGTTCGGCGATCCGCACGACGGATACATGCAGGGCCGCAGCGTCTACGAGGAAGACGTCAACGTGCCGCTGTTGCTGTGGTACCCGCGCCAATACAAGAAGGCGCTGCGGTCGGCCACCATCGGAAGCCACGTCGATCTCGCGCCGACGATCACCAGCCTGGCGGGACTGCCCGCGGCTCCCGACTGGCAGGGACGAAGCCTCTTCGACGCGAACCGCGTTCCGCGCGCGTACTTCTACGTCGCCGAAGATCATTTCATGCTGGGGCTGCGCGAGGAGAACTGGAAATACACGTTCGATCTCCGCGAGGGCACCGAGGAGCTGTACGACCTGAGCACGGATTCCACGGAACAGCACAACCTCGCGGCCGAGCAGCCTGAGCGCTGCGCGCGACTCCGCCAGCGGCTGTCCGCCTGGACGGACGCCAACCGTCGCCAGTACGACAAGATGCCGCACTGACGCGTCAGCGTCGTCGGTTGACCAGGCGTGCCTGGTTGAAAGGTGTCGGCGTCGCCGCCGGCAGTGCCACGTACGCCTTCAAGGGCGCATCGTTGTCTGCCGGCGCGCAGTCCGCCCCCATCGAGCCAGACGGCACTATCCTGACGAGGACATCGGCGAGCGACGTCTTCATACCGCCGCGAGGCCGCGCGTTTCAGAAGTTCAGTTTCGATTTTCCCGAGCCGTCGGTCGCATTCAGCGGCTACGAGTTCGGTTTCCGTGTGTTCACGTACGAGAACACATACGGGTTGTCGCGTCAGGCACTCCAGGTCCGGCCGATTCCTCAGGGTCTCGAGCTGACGTGCACGGAATTCGTGTGGGCCGGTGGACAGCAGCAAACGTCAGGCCGTCTCATCGCGCGACTCACCAATCAGGGCGGCATCGTCGAGTGTGACGCCAACGCGGAAATGGATCGTCCCATCAAGGCGCTCGCGACGATTCTTCGCGGCGTTCCGAGAGGACGCGTGTCGGCCGGCGGAGCGCCGTTCTTCGATCCAGGCGACGACGAAGTGCTGCTCGGGTATCCGTTTTCTGGCGGCGACCTGGTCGGCCCTCAGGGAAACGGCGGACTGACGACGCCGCTGGTGCTCGTGCAGCACGGACAGGGACCCGTCTTCGCGCTGTCGTCGATCGACAATCGTGTTCGCACCAAGCGCTTCTACCTGCAGCCCGGCGAACGCGGCTATCGCGTCGAAGCGCTGGTGGAGGCGGAAGGCTGGAATCCCGCGCAGGCGTTCCACGCGCCGCGGTGGCGGATCGCGCGAGACACGACCGTCGAAGCGGCAGCGAACGCGCACTACGATCATCTCGCGAGCGCCTTTCACATCCCGCGGTGGGACACTCGATCGGATGCGCCAGATTGGCTCAAGCGTACCGCGCTCGTCGTCACGCTGCACGGCGAGCACTTTTCCGGCTACGTCTTCAACGACTACGCGCGGATGCTCGTCATCCTGAAATGGATGGCGACGCGGATGCCCGCCGAACGCGTCCTCGTGTTCCTCGCGTCGTGGGACGGCCGCTATTACTGGGACTACCCGCTGTATCGGCCGTCGGACCGGATGGGCGGCGAGGCCGGCTTCCGCACGTTGGTCCGCGAGGCGCGCGCGCTCGGATTTCGCATGATGCCCATGTTCGGCGCGAACACCGCCAATCGCCAGCAGCCGGCGTTTGCGCAGGTGGCCGACGCCGCCACGTCGAAGATCGACGGCGATCGCATGGATCTCAACTGGGTCGACTGGGACAACGATCGCCACCAGGACGGGTGGCTGTCATACATGAACCTCGGCGTGGAGTCCTGGCGGACATGGCTCGGCGATCGCATCGCGGACGTCATCGATCGGTACGGTGTCGACGCCTATTTCCTCGACATCGTCGGCGGCTGGGTGAACAACCCGAAGGCCGACATGCACGAAGGCACGCGGCAACTCGTCGCCGCGCTGCGCCGGCGTTTCCCCGGCGTGCCCGCCGTCGGCGAGATGCACTACGACGCCCTGCTCGAGTTCATTCCGATGTACCACTCGTTCGGTCAGACGTTAATCGCCAATCGCATCCAGCAGCACGCGAAGTTCTTCCAGCATCTGAGCCATCCCGCGCCGGGCCGCGGAAGCACCGGCGTGCACGAAGCGGGCTTCGGACGCTGGAACCCGGGGACGCTTTCATTGACGGAGCAGACGATTCCCACGCTCAACGTGGTCGACGATACGTTCGACACGTACCGCGACGAGATGGATGCGGTCATGAACGAGGCGAAGAGACGCGCGGGGATCTAGGGTGCGGAGGACACGGAGGGAACGGATTCACACAGAGCAACGGAGCAACGGAGACGAGCAGAGAAGTCGTGCGCGCCCGGCCCGCAATGCGGGCAGCCGGACGGAACGAACGACGAAAACACAACGCACGGACTAGGAGCGGTACCCCGTCGTTGGCGTTGTGTTTTCGTCATTCGTTCCATCCGGCGGCAGGCCGGCTTCGCCGGCCGCCGGTCGCGCACCCCTGTTCGTCTCTGCTGCTCCGTTCCTCTGTGTGATGCCGTTGACTCCGTGATCTCTGTTGGCAGACACGCCTCAGGGCTTTATGAGCGCGTTCCAGCTGGTGACGTACTGATCGACGTTGGCTGACGTCACGATATCAACACCTGAATCGATGATCGGGTTGGCCGGCATCTTCCCGGCCTTGATGTCCGCCAGCAGCCTCACCGATTCGCCGCCCCAACCGAAATACTTCTGACCGAGCAGCACCTGCACCTTCCCGGCCTTGAGCAGCTCCGGCGCAGGCGGGATCGTGTCGAAGGAAATTACCTTCGTGGTCGACGGCACGGCGGCGAGGGCGTTCCTGGTGAACACGGGCCATCCGCCGACCGAGATCCAGGCCGCGAGATCCGGATAGCGATTCGTCCCGGCCGCGATGATCTCGGCGCAGTGCACGGGATCCTCTTTGATGTCGTACACCTCGACCACCTGCATCTCTTTGTGCTGCGCCAGCACTTCCTTCACGCCTTCGAGCCGGCGCTGCAGGTTCGTGGCGCCGACGCTCGTGATGATCGCGACTTTGCCTTTTCCGCCGAGGAGCGTCACCGCCTGTTCGGCGAGGATGCGCCCGGCCGCAAGATCGTCGACGCCGTAGAAGGCCAGGCGCTTCGACTTCGGGGCGTCGGCGTCCCACGTCGTCACGGGGATGCCGGCGTCGATCGCGCGGTTGATCGTGTCGGTCAGAAAGTCGCCGTTGAGGCAGGAGATGGCGATGCCGTCCACTTTCTGCGTGATGAACGATTCGAGGATTTCTTTCTGGCGCAGCTGATCGGCGGTCTCGGGCGCCCGCCAGATGATGTCGATGTTGCCGCGGGCGGCGGCCTCGCGTTCGGCGCCAATCTTTGCGTAGTTGAAGACCGGGATGTCGAGCGCCTTCGGCATCACCGCAAACCGCAGCCGCTGGCTTCGACCGGCCGGTTCGGGGCTCTTGCCGCAGCCGATGATCGCGGTCAGGACGAGTACGATGCCGATTCGTTTCATGCGTTCGCTCCTTTGCGCCGCTGCAGCAACTGATCCATGACCACGATCGCGATCACGACGAGCCCGACGATGAGGCGATCGTAGAACGTGGCG
Source organism: Vicinamibacterales bacterium (assembly GCA_035693505.1). Classification (GTDB taxonomy): domain Bacteria; phylum Acidobacteriota; class Vicinamibacteria; order Vicinamibacterales; family CAVVIG01; genus CAVQFC01. The sequence goes on along the minus strand of DASSGK010000300.1, from coordinate 20,899 downwards.
CCGGGAACCTGGGGAAGCGCGTTGCGCAGCACGCCGAAGATCAGCGTGCCCAGCACCGCCCCGATCACCGACCCTCGACCGCCCGACAGGCTCGCGCCGCCCACGACCGCCGAGGCGATGATATCGAGCTCGTAGCCCATCGCCAGATCCGCTTTTCCCTGACCTTGCACGACCGTCAGCGCGATGCCGGACACGCCCGCGAGCGCCGCCGACACGAGATAGACCGACGCTCGGACCAGGCCGACCGAGACGCCCGAGAATCGCGCGGCCACCGCGTTGCCGCCGATGGCAAAAATGGCGCGCCCCCACTGAAAGCGTGTCATCAGAACCTGAAACACGATCGCGAGTCCGATCATCAGGATCGGCGACGTCCAGTCCAGCGGGATGCCCGCGACACGCCAGCCCGGCGGCAGTGCGCTCGAGACATCGAAGTATCGCCCTTCGGTGATGATGAAGGCCACCCCGCGCGCGATGCCCATCACGCCGAGCGTGGCGATGAACGGAGGCAGGCCGGCGACGACGATGAGCGCGGCGCTGAGCAGGCCGCAGGCGGTAGCCGCCAGCAGGCCGGCGGCCGCGCTCGACGCGAGACTCCAATGGCCGCCGACGAACAGTCCACCCGCGACGACGCCCGAGAGCGCGATGATCGCACCGGGCGCGAGATCGATGCCGCCGCAGATGATCACGATGGCGGCGCCGACGGCCGCGATGCCGTAGATCGACGAGTACTTCAGGACGAGCAGTGCGTTTGCCGCGTTCAGGAACGGATGTGGACGGCCTTCGCCGGGCCACAGATACCAGGTAAAGAACGCGATCTCGAACGCGAGAATCGCCAGGGTGCTCAACTCGCGGAAGCGCCAGATCGCCTTCATGCGGCTTCCCCTGGTGCGGTGGTCGCCAGCCGCATCACCTGTTCTTCATCTGCGCCGGCAGCCAGCTCCCCTCGAATGCGTCCCTCGCGCATCACCAGCACGCGGTCGCTCAGCGTCAACACCTCGGGCAGGTCGCTCGACACCAGCAGGACCGACGTCCCGCGAGCCGCCAGTTCCAGGACGATGCCGTGTATCTCGTACTTCGCGGCGACGTCGACGCCTTTGGTCGGCTCGTCGAGCAGCAGCACGCGCGGCGACAGCGCAAGCCACTTCGCGACGACGATCTTCTGCTGGTTGCCGCCGCTCAGCCTGTCGGGCGTGATCGCAGTCGACGGCGCCGCGATGCGCCAGGTCCGGACGAGCGCGTCGCTCTCCTCCAGCTCCGATCCACGAATCAGGAACGTCCCGCGGGTCGCGGCGGCCGGCAGGACGAGATTGTGCCGCAGCGAGAGGTTGAAACAGAGCCCCTCGCGCTGACGATCCTCAGGCACCAGGACGACGCCTGCGCGCGCCGCGGCGCGCGGTGATCGTGCGCGAACGGGAAGGCCGTCGACGGCGATCGTGCCTCGATCGGGCTGCTGAATACCGGCGATCGTCTCGAGGAGTTCGGTACGCCCGGAGCCGACCAGCCCAAATACGCCGACAACCTCGCCCCTGGCGACCGAGAGCGATACATCCTCGATGCTGTCACGACGTGAGAGGTTCGACACGCGCAGGCGCGGCTCTTCGCCGGCGATTGGCCGCTGGCCCGGCGGCCGAGGTGGAATCGATCGGCCGACCATCGCTCGCACGATGTCGTCGCGTGACACCGACTCGCGCTCGAACGTGTCGACGAAGCGGCCGTCGCGCAAGACCGTGATGCGGTGGCACAACCTGAAGACCTCGGGCAATCGGTGGGAGACGTACAGGATCGTCACGCCGTTGCGTCTGAGGTCTTCGAGAATGTCGAACAGATGATCCGTCTCTGCTCCCGTCAACGAGGTCGTCGGCTCGTCGAGCGCCAGCAGCCGGCAATCGAATGCCAGCGCGCGGGCGACCTGTAGAAGCTGACGATGGGCCGGGCGCAGCGTCTCGACGTACGCATCGGGAGAAATCGGCAGACGCATCCGCTCGAGCAGCGCGCGCGACCGGGCGTGCATATCCGCCTCGCGGAGCATTCCGAAGCGGTTTCTGATTTCACGCCCCGCGAAGATGTTGGCGGCAACCGTGAGGTTTGGAAAGGCGAGCATCTCCTGGTGCACCAGCCCGATGCCGCGTGACAGCGCATCACGCGGGGACGTCAGGGCGACCGGCACGCCGCCGAGTGCGAGCTGGCCGCGATCGGGGCGCAGGCTGCCCGCGAGGATGTTGAGAAGCGTCGACTTGCCCGCGCCGTTCTCGCCGACGATCGCGTGGCACTCGTGGGGCATCACGGCAAACGTCACGTCCTTCAGCGCCGTCACGGCGCCGAACGACTTGTCGATGTGCTGGAACGCGACGGCGTCAGCTTCCACCGTCAGCCCCTGAACCGGTGGGCCGGCCGTCCGCAGACTCCGGGACGGCACCGGAAGAGGCTGCCGGCCAGCGGCTGTTGCAGACGCGCCTCCGGCGTCAGTGCGCACGACGCGCTCGTGATGTACAGGTCGCCGAAGTCGGCGCCTCCGAAGGTGCACGACGTCGGATGCGAAACCGGGACCGGCACCACGCGATCGAGCACGCCATCCGGGGAGTAGCGGCGGACCGCGCCGCCCGACCAGAGCGCCACCCAGAGATAGCCCTCGGCATCGAGCGTGAGGCCGTCGGGCCAGCCGGCTCCCGCCTCCACGCGCGTGACGGATCGGCGATTCGCGATCGACCCATCCGCAACGTCGAAGTCGAAGACGTCGATCGCACCTGTCGGCGTGTCCACGTAGTACATCAACTGCCCATCGTCGCTCCAGTCGATGCCGTTGGAAATCGTGACGTGTTCGAGCATCGTGTGTACGCGACCGTCAGCATCGAGCCGGTACAAGGCGCCTGCGCCGGGGCGCTCGTCGATGGCCATCGTGCCGGCCCAGAAGCGCCCGAAGGAATCGCATTTGCCGTCGTTCATCCGCTGATCAGGACGATCGGCTTCGACGTCCGCGATCTTGCGAGTGAGGCCTGTGGCGGGATCGAGGCGGATGAAGCCATCGCGGACGGCGAGCAGCAGATCGCCTGCGACGCTGGGCGCCACCGCGCCCACCATCGTGCCGGCCGGCAGTGCGCGTGATGATCGGGTCTCGGGATCGTAGCGATGCACGAGGCCGGCGGTGATGTCGACGAAGTAGAGACACGCTGCGACCGGATCCCAGACTGGGCCTTCGCCCAGCTCGGCCTTCGCGTCGAGCACGCACTCCATGATCACGTGGCGAACATGATTCCGAGGCCGCAATCGGCGGCGAGCGAGGCGCCGGTAATCGCGGATGCTTCGTCGGACGCCACGAACGCCACGACGTTCGCGATGTCCGCCGGCGCGGCCATGCGGCGCAGAGGCTGAATCGCGATCACGCGCTGCTCCATCTCGACCGGATCCGGCTGCGTCTGGAGCCATTCCTCCACGAGCCGCGTGCGTGTGTAACCGGGCAGGATGGCGTTGACCCGGATGCCCGACGGCCCGTATTCGAGCGCGAGGCTTCTGGTCAATCCGAGCAGCCCGGCCTTGGCTGCCGCGTACGGAAACATGCCGGCGATGGTGAGCAACGCGTGAATCGACGCGATGTTGACGATCGATCCGCGCCCGGCTCGTTTCATCGGCTGGAGCGCATGCTTGGCGCAGAGCCATGCGCCCTTCAGATCGACGTCGAAGACGCGATTCCACTCGGCCTCGGTCATCGCGGTCGCGTCGTAGTAGGCGTTCACCCCGGCGTTGTTCACCAGCACGTCGAGGGTGCCGTGACGGGCGACCACGCCTTCGATCGCGCGCTGGACGTCGGCTTCGACGGTAATGTCCGTCCGGCAGAACGTGGCCTGGATGCCTGCCGCCGTCAACTCGCTCGCCGTCTGCTGACCGGCAGCTTCGTCGACATCGGCAAAAGTGACGGTGGCACCTTCCGCGACGAACTTTTCCGTGATGGCCCGCCCGATGCCGCGGGCGCCGCCGGTGACGAAGGCGATTCTGCCGTCGAGTCGTCCCATAGGTCCGTGGCGTAATACTATACGGCTCCGTGGGAAACCGACTGGCGAAGTGGTGTGTGCTGGCGATCGGGATGGCGGCCGCCTGCGGAGGCAGGGGCGGGGAGCCGCGCGACAACGCGGTCGTGAAGAGCGCCGGTTTTTCGCGCGCGCCGTTTGGTCAGGTCGACGGCAAGAACGTCTTCCTCTACCGCTTGATCAATGCCCGCGGGATGGAAGTGCGAGCGATGTCGTACGGGGCGACGATCGTGTCGCTGCGTGTGCCCGACCGCAACGGGCAATCCGATGATGTGGTGCTCGGATTCGATACGCTCGACGGCTACCTGGCGCCTGAGCCCTATTTCGGCGCGGTTGTCGGACGGTACGGCAATCGGATCGCAAAAGGCCAGTTCACGCTCGACGGAACGACGTATCACCTGGCGACGAACAACGGCCCGAATCATCTGCACGGCGGCCTCAAGGGATTCGACAAGGTGGTATGGGACGCGGAGCCCTTCGATCGCGACGGCCGCTCCGGCATCGTCTTCACACACGTGAGCCCGGATGGGGACGAAGGCTATCCCGGCACGCTCAACGCCCGGGTCACCTACACGCTCACGCCGGACAACGAGCTGATCGTCGAGTACTCGGCGACCACCGACAAGGCCACGCCGATCAATCTGACGCAGCACAGTTACTTCAACCTTGCCGGGGCAGGAACGCGCGACATCCTGGAACATCGACTGACGCTCGACGCGGATCGCTTCACGCCGGTCGATTCGACGCTGATTCCGACCGGTGAGATCGCCGCGGTGGAAGGCACGCCATTCGACTTTCGCAGCCCGACAGCGATCGGCGCGCGGATCGCTGCCGATCATCCGCAGCTGAAGTACGGAAACGGCTACGACCATAACTGGGTGTTGAACGGAACGGCGGGGCAGTTTCGGCACGCGGCCCGTGTGGAGGAACCGACGACCGGACGCACGCTCGACGTGTCGACGACCGAGCCCGGCGTGCAGTTCTACACGGGCAACTTCCTCGACGGCACGCTGACGGGCAGGGCCGGCCGCGTCTACAAACAGCGCTACGGCTTCTGCCTCGAAACGCAGCATTTCCCGGACTCGCCCAACCATTCTGCGTTTCCATCGACGGTCCTGCGTCCGGGCGAGCGGTATCAGTCTAGGACTGTGTTCGCCTTCGGCGCGAAGAAGGATTGAGGTCCGACTGTGATGAAGGCGCTGCGGCCATGGTGTCTTCCCTGGCGATGCTTGGCGCCCTGTCGGACCGGGACCCGATGCGAAGGCGCCGCAGTGGTTCAGTGCGTCGCGCCGTTAGCGAAGCGCTTGAAGAAGCTCGACTCGTTCCACTTCGGCCGGTCCGTCCGGTTCGCGATGCGGACCGCGAGATCGCGCACGACCTCCACGTACTTTCCCGCCGCCGACCGATCGATCGGCTGATTCAGATCGTCTGACGGCGCGTGATAACGCTCGGCCGTCCACTTGGCGGCAATCGCGGCCTCCGGCGTGTTCGGCTCGTATCCCACCTTCATCGCGAGCGCGGGAATGCCGACCTTCACGAAGCTGTACTGATCGCTGCGGACGAAGCGGTTGCGCTGCGGCTCGGGATCGGCCTGCACGGTGACGCCGACGGCCTTGGCGGTCGCGCGGACGTCGGCGCCGAGGTCCGACTCGTCGAGCCCGAGGACCATCAGCGTCCTGAGCGGGAACAAGGGCAGGAACATGTCGGTGTTCAGGTTGGCCACGATGCTCGCCTGGGGCACCGGCGGATGAGCGGCGAAGTATCGGGAACCGAGCTCGCCCTTTTCTTCACCGGTCACTGCGACGAACACGATCGAGCGCGCCGGCTTGGTCCCCGACTCGTGGAGCGACGCGGCCACTTCGAGAATGGCCGCGATGCCGGACGCGTTGTCCATGGCGCCGTTGTAAATTGTGTCGCCGTTGACCGCGCCGCCGATGCCGAGATGATCGAGATGCGCCGACACCACGACGAATTCGTCGCGGCGCTTCGGATCTGATCCCCGCAGGATGCCGGCGACGTTCTGCGACTCTACTTGCGAACGTTCGACCGTTGCGGTCGCTTTGAGGCGGGCTGAGAGCGCGAAGCTCGGCACCGGCTTGCCGCCGTCCACGAGCGCCAACAAGTCGGCGAAGGTGTGGCCCGAGCCGGCGAACAGTTTGTCGGCGTGGGCGGGATTCATCGTGATCGACAGCTTCTGCCCGGGCGCATCGTCCAGCGCCGGGTCGGCGAGCGACATGGCCGGCTGGAGTCGAGCCAGCGTGGAGCGCGCCCAGGGAATGTCCATGCTCTTCGGGTTGGCGATGCTGATCGTCCCGATCGCGCCCGCGGCCTTGTACATCTTCCAGCGCTCGGCGGCCGACCCGAAGTGGGCCTGGAGCGGCCCGGGCAGCGACTTCGGCGTGGAGGAAATATAGACGACGATGGCGTTGGTGAGGTTGACGCCGGCGAAGTCGTCGATGTTGCGCTCGGGAATGCGGAGGCCGTAGCCGACGAAGACGAGCGGCGCGTCGACCGATGGCGCCGGATCGACGCGAACGCTGATGTTGGCGTCCTCACCGAGCGTCAACGGCTCTTGCTTCCCGTTTCTGATCAGCGCGAGGCTCGACTGCGCTTCGACGATGCGCCGTGTCTTGAAGGCGACGGGCTGGATATATCCGCCGGCACTCGCCGGTTCCAGTCCGGACTTCTTGAACTGCGCCGCGACGTACTCGGCGGCGCGCTTGTGGCCCGGGCTGCCGGTGTTGCGCCCCTCCATGCCGTCGTTGGCGAGCGCCTCCACGTGCGCCCACCAGCGGCTCGCGGTGTCGTCCGCGCGAAGTCCGATCGATCCCACCAGCATGGCGGCCGCGATTGCCGTCAGCACTCGACGCATGTTCCTGACCTCCGTGCCTTAGAATACCGTCTCCGCGGTTCTTCGCGGCCTGACGTTTGATAGCCATCCGCGCCATTCGTTATAGTTCGACCGTTTGGAATCCAGGACGCCGGTCGTGCGGACGCCCTTTCGGGTCGTCGTGAGCGGTCGGCTGCGTACGTTCGGCTACCTGGTCGGGCTCTCGGCGATCTGCCTCGCGTCTCGTCTTCCTCAACTGCACAGCCCGAATCTCCTCGTCGACGGCGACGAAAGCGTGCTCGGCCTGATGGCCAAGCATGTGGCGCAAGGGAAGGAGTTTCCAATTTTCTTCTACGGTCAGCATTACGCGCTGGCCACGGTCGAGGCTGGCGCGGGCGCGATCGGCTTCCTGATCTCGGGCGTCAACGCGACCGCGCTGAAGATGTCGATGCTGGCGCTCTGGACACTCGGCGTGCTCTTCACGTGCCTGGCGCTGTCGAAGATCCTCGACGTCAGGCGAGGCTTCTGGATCTCCGCGGCCCTGGTACTCAACCCTGCATGGGCCGCCTGGTCGATGAAGGCCGGAGGTGGATACATCACCTCCTTTACTTCGACGGCGCTGCTGGTGTGGCTGCTCGTGCAGGCGCGTGAGCGCGAGACCATCCTTCGATGGTTCGTCGCCGGTGTCTTGACGGCCGTGATTTACCTCGCGCAACCACTCTGGCTGCCCGGGGTGCTCCCGATCGTATTCGTGGTGCTGGCGTCCCGCCGCCGGATCTCGTGGGCCGCGTGCTACGTCGCCGCCGCGGCCGCCACGATCGCGCTCGTCAAGTTCGCGACGCCGGCGATTGTCGATACCTGGGGCGGTCCTCCGATCGGCAATCCCGATCTGCTCGGATCGCTGTCGCGCGTCGGACGGCAGATCTACGTGTATCTCACGGGATCGTACTACCTGCAATGGCCGATCGAGCCTCCAGGCCCCGCGACCATCGCCTTCGCCGGCGTCTGGAGTGTCGTGCTGCCGGTCCTCGTGCTGTTGCAAATCTACAGGCTGGTGACGAAACGCTACTGTATGGCGTCGCACGTCTTGTTCGTGGCTGCGTGTTCGACGCTTGCCGCGGAATGGATCCTGCTGAACGCGCGCGATGCGCGATACCTGCTGCCGCTGGCCGCGCTGCTGGTCCCGCTCGCGGGCATCGAGCTCTTGGATTTCGTGGATCGCCGGATCCTTTCGACGAGCGCGGCGCTCGTGATCACCGCGTCGATGCTGGCGCTCGGCGCCGTGTCGATGCGTGAGTTTTCCGAATTCAACTATCTCTGGAAGAACCCTCCGAATCGGTGGACCGAAGCCCGTCGCCTGCAACAGGTGCTCGGATACCTGAAGGTCAACGATGTCACCCGCGTCTTTTCGATGAACGGCCTCCTCGACTCGCAACTGATGTTCTACAGCAACGAACAGGTGCTGGCCAGGTGGACCTACCCGGTCAGCCGCTATCCCGCGTACTCGACGACGGTGGATCGCGCGCTCTCGAGCGGAGAAAAAGTCGCGATCGTCGGCTACACGCATGCGAGCGGCGCTCCAGGCTGCTCGGATATTCCGATCTGCACAGGCGGGCTCGAAGGGATGATCGCGAATCCGGATTCGATTTTCACCGTGGACGGCAAGTACTTCGTCTACGTCGGCGCCGACAGAGAGCTGCTGAGAAAGCTCGGATTCCGCTTCTGGGATTGAGGGAGAGAAGGAACCATATGCGCGCGCATTGTATTGGCTTGGCTGTATTCGTGTCGTTCTCGACCGGCGTCGCGCTCGCGCAGGATCGGCTGCAGAGCAGCGATCTGCTGAAGCTGCGGTCCGTGTCGGGCGTCGCGGTCTCGCCCGACGCAACGAGAGTGGCGTACACCGTCGAGAACAACGACGGCACCGGACGTCCGTACGGCCAGCTCTGGGTGATGACGCTGGCCGATGGTAAAACCTCGCGGATGGGAGGCGACAAGGAGCCGTCCGGAAACCCGAACTGGTCGCCGGACAGCCAGTGGATCGCCTATAACGGCCGCGTCGGAGACAAGGCCGGTCTTGCGATCGCGCATCCCGACGGCACCGGAGCCCGTTTCCTGGCCGAGATGTCTGATACGAACAGCCCATTGCCGACGACCGGCAAGACGGTGGCATGGTCTCCGGACGGAAAACGCATCGCGTTCGTTTCTTCGGTGCCTGGTCCCGAGACTGCCGACGCGACGGGCGATCCGATCGTCATCACCCGTTACCTCTACAAACCCGACGCCGCCGAGGGCAACACCCGGTTCAACGACAACCGGCGCCTTCACATCTTCGTCGTGGATCTCGCATCGGGACGCATCGATCAGCTGACCGACGGCACGCACTACGAACACTCAATCGACTGGTCACCCAATGGGGACGAGATTGCCTTCATCTCGAATCGCGAGCCCAACGAGGATCAATTCTTCAACTACGATCTGTTCACGCTGAAGGTCGCGGACAAGTCCATCCGGCGCCTGACGTCCACCGAGAACGCGGAATATCGTCCGCACTGGTCGCCCGACGGCAAGACGATCGCCTATCAAGCGACCAAGCGCGGCCTCACCGATCTCGAAACGACGATGGAGGATACGCACGTCTGGACGATCAGCGCGGACGGATCCAATCGGCGCGAGTTGGGACGAGGCATCGACAACCGGCAAGGCGCGCCCGAGTGGTCTGCCGACGGCCGAGCCGTGCTGTTTACCGTGCAGGAGCGCGGCAGCTCGCACCTGTATCGACTGCCGCTCACGTGCGCCGGGGATGCGCCCGGGCGCCGGAGCCCCGGGGAGGGCGGTTGCCCGGCAGAGAAGATCGTGAGCGACACAGGCAGCGTCGGCGCGGTGTCGGTCGCCCGGTCGGTTATCGCGTACACGCTTGCGACGCCGTCCGACCAGGCCGAGTTGTATGTCGGCGGGCGCAAGCTCACCGATCTGAATGCCGACCTGCTCCGCGGCAAGCGTCTCGCCGACGTGGAGGCGTTCACGTTCGTGTCGAACGACAACAAGTTTGAAGTCGAAGCCTTCCTGACGAAGCCGATCGGGCTCACTCCTTCAGATGTCGTGTCCGGCTCCAGCCGGACCAGATACCCGCTGATCGTCAACATCCACGGCGGGCCGCATGGACAGCAGGGGCCCGCGTTCAACTTCAAGAACCAGGTGTATGCCGCGCGCGGCTGGGCGACGCTGATGGTCAACTACCGCGGCTCCACCGGGTATGGCCAAACGTTCACCGATGCGGTGTTCGGCGATCAGAACGGGAACGAAGGACAGGACGTGCTGTACGCGCTGAGCGCCGCGATGCGGCGGAATCAGTGGATCGATCGCGATCGATTGGGGGTCGAGGGCACGAGCTACGGCGGACAGCTCAGCGCGTGGTTGATCACCCAGACGAACATCTTCAAGGCGGCGATTCCGACCGCCGCGATCATCAACTTGATCAGCTATAACTACATGACCTATTACAACCAGTACGAGCAGATGGAGTGGGGCGTCTTTCCGCACCAGGGCAACCTGATGGACACGCTTCTTGAGCGCTCAGCCATCCGCCATGTCGCGAACGCTCATACGCCTACGATGCTGATGCACGGCGAGAACGACAACGACGTCCCGATCGCGGAGGCCGAGCAGTTCTACATCGGCTTGCGCGATGTGGGCACCGAAGCGATCATGGTGCGCTATCCGCGCGAGGGTCACGGTATCCGCGAGTCCAGACACGTCGTCGACAGCATCGATCGGAGCATCCGGTGGTACGAACAACACTTTCCGCCTTCCACATCGTCGCGATAGCGGCGGTTTTGTCGACGTTCGCGGGCTGGGAGGCGGCCACGCCGGCCGGTGAACTGTCCGGCGCGGCCGCGATCGCGGACGCCGTGCTGTGGGGCAAAGAAATGCCGCCCTCGGCGCTCACGGCCGATCTGCCAAGGAGCGTTCAGTCGCAGCTCAGCGAGTACTTCCAGCGCGAGCACAGTTTCCGGAGCGGGATCACGCCGCCGCCGGGAGCGACCGAGGAGGAGCGCGAGACCTACGACAGGCGCGTGGGCATCGAGCGCGTGGTCTTTTGTCTCTTCCCGCGCGGTGACAGCGCGAAGGTTGCGCCGCAGTACGCGCTGGACGCTGACATCGAGCCCGACTGGCAGGGATTACCGGAGAACCCGCGCCGCGAGGCCAAGTTCATCGACCAGCTGCTGACCGATCTGCCCAAGCCCTGGCTGGCGCCCTATCTCAATCTCGTGGCGGGACACCGCAAGTTGTGCGCGAGTGAAATGGACGGGGCAAAGGCGGACGCGCGGAGCCGCGCCATGATCGACGATGGCCGCCGGCAACTGGCGAGGGCGCGAGACGCCGGCAACGGACTGATTCGCGTCGTCGCCGAGCGTCTGCTCAAAACCGGACGCTGCAGCGAGCGCTAACCAGCCGGGTTCTGGGTTCAGGGTGCCGAGTTCAGCGTTCGTTCGGGTTCCGGGTTCTGCACCCTGAACCCTGAACCCTGAACGCCGAACCCTGTTCTACAGCTGCTCGACGGTGTAGCCCTTCGCCTTCAACATCGCGAGCAACCCGTCGGGCCCAACCAGATGTGCGGCGCCGACGACGACCAGCGCCTTGCCGGGACGCGCGAAGAGCGCTTCGATCTTCGGCATCCAGTTCTTGTTCCGCTCGACGAGCAGCCGCTGATACATGAGCGGATCCGACTTGAGATCGGCGAGCGCGATGCGTTCGATCGTGGGCACATCGCCGGCCTTCCAGGCGTCGCCCAGCTTGCCGACGGTTTCGGTTTCCGTCGCCAGCTCCTTCAGCGTTTCCGACAGCATCCGATCCTGCTGCTCCATCGTCATCGCGTCGAAGCGCGAGATCTGGAACTCGACGGTCTCCAGGCCCTGAACGCCCTTGCCGCTCTCTTTCGCCTGATCGTAAAAATGCTGATCGAGCCCGAGCGCGGGATCGAAGCCGGCCTTCATGAGCTCCATGCCCTGCAGCGTGATCGCGAGCATCCACGGCTTGAACCGCATCAGCGGTCCGGCGGCAGGCCCGAGATCGCCTGTCGCTTTCTGCACCAGCGCGAGCGTCGCCGGAGAAATCACCTTGTCGAGCGACTGGTTGGACGGCAGCATCCCGCGCGTCAGGATGCCCATCTGCTTCATCGGGTCGAGCATCTCGGCCAGATCGACTTCTTCGACGAGCAGGTCCGAGTCCTTGAACGCGGCCTCGAGCACCGGGTCCAGCGGATAGAAGCTCGCGGGCATCACGTGGATGGATCCCATCAGGTAGATGGTGCCGCCCTTGCCCGTGGCTTTCCACGCGAACGTCTTCGCCTGCGCGGCGTTTGCGACGAGAAGCATCGCGAACGCGGCGACGATGGCAATCAGACGTTGAGAAGAAGAGGAGAGTCCGGCTTCCGTCGTGCGGCCACGGTGAGGCATGGTCCATTCTACAGTGCCAGCGCCGGCACATTCGGCGGCAAGAATTGTCAGGTGCCGGATTGCAGAATTCAGATCAGGATTTCAAATCTGAATCATCTTGCCCGGATTCATGCGATTGTCCGGGTCGAGTGCGCGCTTGATCGTTCGCATGACGTTCAGCGCGGCGCCATGTTCCTGCTCCAGGAACTTCATTTTGCCGACGCCGACGCCGTGCTCGCCGCTGCACGTGCCGCCCATCTCGAGCGCGCGCAACACCATTCGTTCGTTGAGCCGCCGCGCCTCTTCGAGCTCGAGGCTGTTCGACGGATCGAGCACGTAGATCAAATGGAAGTTGCCGTCGCCGGCATGGCCGACGAGGCAGATCGGAAACGACGCGCCCGCGTTCTCTTTCTTTGTTTCGACCACGCATTCCGCGAGGCGCGAGATCGGCACGCAGACGTCCGTCGTCCACGCGCGGGATCCGGGACGAAGCGCGAGCGCCGCGTACAGCGCGTCGTGACGCGCCTGCCACAGCCGTTCGCGATCCTCGAGGTGTGTCGCCCACTGGAACCCGCGCCCGCCGTGATCCGCGGCCAGCGCCTGAACGGCTTCCGCTTGATCGGTGACGTGGCGAGCGCTGTCGCTGTGAAATTCGAAGAACAGCGTCGGCGCCACAGGGTAAGACGTCTTCGAGTGCCGGTTGACGGCGTCGAGCTGAACCTCGTCGAGGAGCTCGATGCGGGCGACCGGGATGCCCAGCTGAATCGTCGCGATGACTGTTTCCACCGCGCCTTGAATCGACTCGAACGAGCAGACCGCCGCCGACACGGCCTCCGGAAGCGGGTGGAGCCGAAGGGTGACCTCGGTCATCACGCCGAGCGTTCCCTCCGAGCCGACGAAGAGCCGGGTCAGGTCGTACCCGGCGGACGACTTACGCGCACGCGTGCCGGTGTGAATGATCGTGCCGTCGGCGAGGACCACCGTGAGGCCGAGCACGTTCTCGCGCATGGTGCCGTAGCGAACGGCCGTCGTGCCCGATGCGCGGGTCGCGGTCATCCCGCCGATGGTGGCGTCGGCGCCGGGATCGACCGGAAAGGTGAGTCCTGTGTTGCTGAGCGCCTTGTTCAACTGCAGGCGCGTGACGCCGGCTTCCACGGTCGCGTCGAGATCGTCGACACTCACCCGCAAGACCTTGTTCATGTCGCGAAGGTCGATCGTGATCCCGCCGGAGAACGCGTTCACGTGGCCTTCGAGCGAGGTGCCGGCACCGAACGGCACGACCGGCAAGCGATGCGCCCGGGCGACCTTGACGATGGCGGCGACTTCGTCGGTCGTGTGCGGGAAGCAGACGATATCGGGCGGTGCCGGCGCGTGGTACGACTCACCACGGCTGTGATGTTCACGAACGACCGGGGCGTCGTTAGCGCGTGTGCCGAGCAGTTGCTTGAGCTCGCGCGACGCCGAGAGAATCGTGTCAGCTGCAGTTGAAGCGGACATGCCGTTCAGTGTAACCCACCGCGAGAACCCGGCTGAGGGTGCCGCAGGTGTGACGCGCTCAAAACATCGCGGCGAATTCGGAAAACGGCCGCTGAATGCGGTGGAGAAAGGCCGCGTCGAACGCGACCCCCTCACCCAGGTCGCGCAGCAGGTTGGCGACGGCAAATCCGCCGGCTTCGTCGAGCAGGCGCCGCGCGGCGAGCGCGCTCGTGGCATAGGCGAGCTGCGCCTGCCCGCCGGTGAATCGACTGAAGCCGGAGTTGAGCGCGGCCAGAGGCACCGGCGGGCGCCCGCGGGTTTGTTCTTCGGCCCAGTCCAGATCGCCGGTCTCGAGCGCGGTGGCGAGGCCTTCGTTGAGCCACGTGGGCACGCCGCGCGCGGCGAGCGTCCGGATCAAAGCGTGCGTGAACTCGTGCGACAGGACGCGATCGAGCTCTTTTCGCTCGTCGAGCGCGCCACGCATCGGTACCCGGATCGTGCCGTCGTAGGCGCCGGCGGCCCACGCCGGGGCGCGCGTGATGTCGCGGAACTGTTCGTTCGTGTAGAGGACGACGCCGATGGGTGCCGCGGGGTAGCTGCCGAGCAGCTGGCTGATACGCCAGTACGCCCGGTCCAGGATCTCGAGGGCTTCGGCCGCCAGTTCGGCCTCTGCCGGTCCTTCGAACGACACCGTGAACTGCGATCCGACGGCCTGCTGCATGCGGTCGTGCAAATCGGCTTCGCGCCGCCAGCGTTCGAGCGTGGCACGCGCGTCGCCGTCGTCGGGCGCCATGGCGACGAGCGTCTCGTAGGTGCGGACGGCGAGGTCGTGCTCGCCCATGCGGTATTGAATCTGTCCAAGCATCGCGCGGGCGATCAGAAGCCTGGGATCGAGTTCGAGCGTGCGCTCGAACTCGGCGCGCGCATCGGCATCGCGCCGCTCGAGCGACGCGGCCATGCCCGCGCCGAGATGGAGCGTGGCATTTTTGGGATCCGCCTCGAGGGCCGCTCGGAAGCCTTCGGCGGCCGCATGCGCCTGGCCGGCGTTCAGCGCGGTCCAGGCTGCGCGCTCGAGCAGCGCGCTGCGCGGATCGATCTGCGCCGCGGAAACCGCGTTCAGCAGGATCAGCGCCAGCGGCAGCAGCCTCAGGGCCTTCATGCGGGACTCAGCCATCATGACATCGTTTCTTCATGAAATCGTCAGTGAGCTGCCATGCTGAACTTATCGAATCCTCATCAGCTGATGCTATCCTTACACTCGTCGTTCATGTCTCAACCGACGTCGGCCCCCATCGAAGACGGCGTGATCGATGTGCTCAAGAACGTGAGCCGGCGTCCCATCGACCCATCGCTGACCAGCGATCTGGTGGCCGACCTCGGATTTGATTCACTGCAGATTCTCGAAGTGATTGCGGAGCTGGAAGATCGGTTCGATATCTCGATTCCGCTCAACGATGTGCCTGCGACCCGGACGGTGGCGCAGGTCGTCGCGCAAGTCACGCGCCTGGTCGAGGAGCAGTCAAAAGCCTGATGACCCCTTTGCGGACGCTGCCCGAAGCACTGGAGCGCGGTGCGGGCGCCGACGCGGGTTACTGTTTCGTCAGAGGCGACGGCGATTGCCGGCGGACGTACGCCGAATTGCAACAAGCCGCCCTGCGAACAGCCAGCTCGCTTCGAGACGCCGGCCTGCGCCGCGGCGACGTGGTCGGGCTCGTCCTGCCTGACGCCGAACAGTTCCTGACGACGCTCTTCGGCGCCTCGATTGCGGGCCTCGTGCCCGCGTCGATCTATCCGCCTTCGACGACGAGCGATCTGCCGCGGTATCTCGAGCTCACGGCGGCCATCCTCCGGGCGTCGGGCGCCGCGGCGGTGGTCACGAGCCGCGAGCTGGCGGTCTCGTTCGAGGAGGTCCGCGCGCAGTGCCCGGACCTCTCGCTGATTCTGTGCGCCGAGGCCTTCGACGGTTCCGCGATGAATCCGGACTGGCGTCCGTCGCTCGACGACATCGCGTTCGTCCAGTTCACGTCGGGATCCACGTCGGCGCCCAAGGGGATCGCGCTCACGCACGCGAACGTCTCGGCCAACATCCAGGCGTTCCTGGGACCGTCCGCCGTTGCCGCGTCCGCGGAGGACGTGGGCGTCAGCTGGCTGCCGCTGAATCACGACATGGGCCTGGTTGGCATGGCGCTCGGCGCCTTGTATACGGCCCGCACCTGCGTGCTGCTCCCGCCTGAATCGTTTGTCAGACGTCCTGTCGAGTGGTTGCGCGCGATCACGCGGCACCGCGCCACCGTCAGCTTCGCGCCGAACTTCGCCTACGACCTGTGCGTCCGGCGGGTGAAGGATCTCGACGGCCTGGATCTTTCGAGCTGGCGCGTCGCCGGGTGCGGCGCGGAACCGATTCACCCCCCGACATTGGCTGCGTTTGCGGAGAAGTTCGGGCCCGCCGGCTTCCGCGATACGAGCTTTCTTCCGTGCTACGGGCTGGCCGAACATGTCCTGGCCGCGACGTTCCCGCCGCGCGGCCGGCGTCCGCGGACCGAAGTCGTGTCGGCGGACGAACTGACCGGCCGCCGGGTCGCCGTCGCGTACGACGGAAACGGCCCGTCGGTGTCGCTCGTCAGCTGTGGATCGGCGCTGCCGGGACATCGGCTCCAGATCGTGGGCGAAGACGGCCGTCCCGTAAAGGAACGGCACGTCGGCGAAATCCTTCTCGCCGGCCCGTCGGTCATGCTGGGGTACTATAAGCAGGACGCGCTGACTGCCCAGACCATCCGGGATGGATGGCTGCGCACGGGCGACCTGGGCTACCTGTCCGGCGGTGAGCTCTTCGTCTGCGGGCGCGCGAAAGACATCATCATCGTCAACGGCCGGAAGTATCACCCGCAAGACCTGGAATGGGCCGTCGACGCGTTGAGCGGTGTGCGACGCGGCCGGGTCGTGGCATTCGGGGCGAGTGAGTTCGGCCAGGCGGATCGTGTCGTGATCGTCGTCGAACCGAGCGGCACCGTGCGGTCCGACGTGCTCACCGATACGATTCGGCGGGAAATCCGCGATCTCTTCGGACTCTACGTCGCCGACGTTGCGGTGGTCCGCAGCGGGACGGTGTCGCGTACGACGAGCGGGAAAGTCCAGCGCGCCGCGACCAAGGCGCGGTACGAAAGCGGTGAGCTGGGGCTCAAAGCGCAGGGCATGGGGACGAGGGACTAGGCTTCGATGGATCTACTCGACAAGCTGCGAGCAATTGAGAAGCGCCGCGCGACGTTCGCGCCCGGCGATTTTGTGCCCGGCCAGACGGTGATCGAGCGCGTGCTCGGACCCGGCGAAGTGGTGATCGCCGGCCGTCCGACACTGATGTTCGGCTCGAACAACTATCTGGGTCTCACGCTCCATCCGGACGTGACGGAGGCGGCCCGGCGGGCCATCCTCGAATACGGCACGGGCACGACCGGCTCGCGCACCGCCAACGGCACGCTGGGGATTCACGAGGATCTCGAGCGCGAGTTCGCCGACTGGTTCGGCAAGCGGCACGCGATCATCTTCAGCACCGGCTACCAGGCCAACCTGTCGCTCATCGGCGGGCTGTGCGGCGCAGGGGACGTCATCCTCATCGATCGCGACAGCCACGCGAGCATCTACGACGCGACGAGGCAGACCGCCGCGCAGGTCATCGGCTTCCGGCACAACTCAGCGGACAGCCTGCGCAAGAAGCTCGAACGGCTGCCCGGGCAGGTGCGCAACAGACTGGTCGTTGTCGAGGGTCTCTATTCGATCCGCGGCGACGTCGCGCCGCTGCGGGAGATCGTCGACGTGTGCCGATCGCATGGCGCATACATCCTGGTGGACGAAGCGCATTCGCTCGGAACCTACGGACGCACGGGCCTTGGCTGCGCCGAAGATCAGGGTGTCCTCGACGAGGTCGACTTCGTCGTGGGGACCTTCTCGAAGTCGCTCGCCGGCATCGGCGGCGTCTGCGTCTCGAATCACTCCGAGCTGCGCGCGCTCCACTTCCTGGCGCGTGCGTACGTGTTCACGGCGTCTGGCTCTCCGTCCAACGTGGCGAGTGTCAGCGCGGCCGTGAAAGTCGTCCGGACGCACCCGGAACTGCGGGATCAGCTGTGGGCCAACGTCCGTCGTCTTCGCCAGGGATTGCGTGAGCTGGGCTACGTGATTGGCGATACCGAGTCGCCGATCGTGCCGATCGTCACCGGCGATGAAGAGCGCACGATCGCGCTCTGGCAGCGGCTGCTGACCGAGGGGCTGTACGTGAACCTCATCGTGCCGCCAGGGTGCCCGGTCGACGAGTGCGTCCTGCGTGCGAGTTGCTCGGCCGCGCATACGCAGGAACAGCTGAACAAGGCGCTCGGTATCCTGGGACGAGTCGGCGCGGAGCTCGGCGTGACGCGCGCGGTCGGATCGCTCGGCTAGAGCCTTCGCGCTCCACGCGCTCCCGCTCGGCTAAAGCCTTCGCGCTACGGTGTCACGCGTCGTCGACGCTCGGCTGAAGCCTTCGCGCAACAGTGTCACGCGTCATGGACGCTCGGCTGAAGCCATCGCGCAACAGTGTCGCGCGTCGTGTAGCGCGAAGGCTTTAGCCGAGCGTTCATAGCCAGCGCTCTCGTCGATACCACGCGTATGTATCCGCGAGCCCTTCCTGCAGACCGATCTCCGCGACAATCCCGAGGTGCTCGCGCAGCCGGTCGACGCGACAAACAAATCCTTCCGACGCCAGCTCCGCGTAGCGCCTGCTGTTGATCACTGACGGCCGGCCACGAACCATTCCCGCCAGGTCGCCGGCGATGGCGGCTGCGCGCGTGAGGACCATCGGGATCCGGATGATGGTGGCACGCGTACCCGACGCGACCTGCACAGCCTCGAGGACCTCGCGCGTGGTGACCGGGTGAGCGTGCCCGGCGAACATGGTGTCGCCGGCCGCCGGCTGATCGACGGCCTCGGCGATGGCTCGCACCAGATCGTCCACGTGGATGAAGGTGTACGCCGCATCCAGGCGGCCGACGAGCGGCATGAACCCGCGTGCGGCCACCTTGAACACCGGCAGCAGCGCGCGATCGCGCGGGCCGTACACGACTCCCGGACGAATCGTTGTCCAACGCAGACCCTCGAGGCTGGCGATCGCCCGTTCGCCTCCGAGCTTGCTTCGTCCGTAGGCGTTGATGGGCGCCGGCGGATCTTCTTCGGACCGCGGCGCTCGCGGGGACGCCGGTCCCGCGGCCGCGAGGCTGGAGATGTTGATCAGCGGGACGCCGGCCGTTCCGCACGCTTCGGCGATCAGCCGGGTGCCGTCGACGTTGGCTGCGAAGTAGTCCTGTTCACGCAATGCCGACACGACACCCGCCAGATGAACGACCGCATCGACATCGCGAATCGCAATCAAAAGCGCAGCTGCCTCGAACGGACGGCGCAAGGCGACGACGTTCGTGCCGCGCGCCTCGAGGTGTTCGACAACGTGGCGCCCGATGAATCCGGAGGCGCCGCTGACGGCCACGCGCCGCGTCACATCGTCTTCTCGTAGAGGCGATAGGTCTTGTAGTGCCGGGCGCCGGCGGCTTCGGCCGTGTCGTTGATGTCGTGATTGTTCTCGAGCACCCAGGAGAACTCGGCGCCGGTGTACTGCGAGCGGCGCAGCTGTTGATGCCACTCCGACAGCAGCAACGAGTAGACACCCACACCGCGGAACTGCGTGTCGACGCCGAGCAGGAGCAGCCGCACTTGCGTGATGTAGCGGCGGCGCAGGAGCAGGCGGGCGATCGTGGACGGGAAGAGCCTGCCGCTGGTGCCTTTCAACGCCTGGTTGATATCGGGGACCGACACCAGACAGGCGACCATTCTGCCGTCGACCTCGGCGCAGACACTGCACTGCGGCTCGAAGATCGGCTTCAATTCGGACGCGATGCGCCGGAATTCGTCGGCGGTCGGCGGGACGAACCCCCAGTTGCGCTCCCACGCCGCACAGTAGAGCGCGCGCAGGCGCTCGACCTCGGTCGTGAACTCTTTCAGGTTGAGCGGGCGTGTGGTCACACGGTGCTTCGCGCGAACCCGCCGGGCCGCGCGCTCGACGTATGCCGGGACGTCACGCTCGAGTGAATACAGCCACGCGAACAGGTCCTTGACCTTGGCGTAGCCGGCCGACTCGATGTGCGCGCCGTATTCCGGCGGGTTGTGCGGCATCAGCAGCATCGGATCGGTGTCGAATCCGTCGATCAGCAGCCCGCACATCTCGTTCAGCGAGGGGCTGATCGGCCCGCGGACCTTCTCGCGCCCCCGGGCCTTCGCCCAGCCTTCGACCGCGGCCAGCAGGGCGCATGTGGCCTCGCGGTCCTCCGCTTCGAAGAAACCGAACATCGCGAGGTTCTCGCCGTGCGTTTCACGATGCAGGCGGTCGTCGATGGCGGCAATCCGGCCGACCACCGCGCCGCCGCGCCACGCCAGCATCAACTCCACGTCGGCGTGGGCGAAGAACGGGTTCTTCGCCGGGTTCAGCCGCTCGAACTCTCCGATGCGCAGCGGCGGGACCCAATGCGGGTCGCCGGCATTGCGCTCGTACATGTAGTCGACGAATCGGCGCAACTCGCCGCGTCCCCGGACTGTTCTGACTTCGATCGATCCGCTCATGCGTCCGTTAATGGTAAGCGATGGGGTATCGTTCGTTGGTGCGTTCGTTCGAATGGATTGCGTGTGCGTATTTCGGGTACATCGCCGTTGCGTGCTGGCTGCCACGTCTTTCGACGGCGCGGCGAGCCTTTTTGATCGCGGCGTCGGCTGCGGCTGGCGGAGCGGTTGTCGGCGTCGCTCGATCGGAAGTGACGTGGGTGCGAGACATCGCGCCGATGGCCTACATTCTTGTCGGTTACTTCCTCAGCGGATACCTGTTCGTAACGCCCTCGCTATCGACGGAGGCGTGGCTGATCCGATGGGATCGCCGCCTGCTCGGCGATCCGGCCAGGCGGTTCGTTACGTGGCCCCGTCTGCTCGTTGCCGCGCTGGAACTGATCTACATGGGTTGTTTCCTGCTGATTCCGGCCGGCGCAGGCCTGCTGGCGTTCACGGGCCACCGTTCCCTTATCGATCGCTACTGGGCGATGGTGGTGGGGGCAGAGTTCGTTGCGTTTGCCCCG
>DASSGK010000299.1:0-3430 GCA_035693505.1 Vicinamibacterales bacterium | reverse complement strand
GTGCCGGTCTGGGCGAAGCTCACGCCGTCGACCACCGACATCGTGGTCGAGGCGCGCGGCGCGTTTCTGGCCGGCGCCGACGCGATCACCTCGTCGAACACGTTCCCGTCGCTGCCGCTCATCGATCCGGACACGCTCGAGTTCGAGATGAACGTCGACGGCCTGGTGTCGTCGGGCGGTCTCGGCGGACCGGCGATTCTGCCGTTGTCGCTCGCGAAGATGTCGCAGATGACGCAGGCGTTTCCCGATCGATCGTTCTCAGGGATCGGCGGCATCGCGGAGTTCGCACACGCCCTCAACTACTTTCTCCTCGGATGCGGCACCGTGCAGGTGTGCACGGCGGCCATGCTCGACCACGCGGTCGGCCCGAACGTCATCAAGCGCCTGACGACGCAGATGGCTGAGACGATGGAGAAGCGGGGGTGGAAGTCGCTCGAGGACTTCCGGGGTCACATGCGCGATCGTGTCGTCGTGCACTCGAAGATCCGCCGTCCTGAGGGTGCCGAATATCGCGGCGGGTACGACTCTGAAGGGTACGCGTCCTAGGTGACCGGCGACTTCGTCGAAGTCACCGACGATCTTTCTCACAGTCCGCTCTGGAATCCGGACTTGGCGCCGACGCCGCTCGCGCGCCGGACGTGGTCGACCTATCACATCGCCGCGCTCTGGATCGGCATGAGCGTGGTCATCACCACCTACACGCTCGCATCCGGACTGATGCAGCAGGGCATGACGTGGTGGCAGGCGCTCGTCACCATCCTTGCCGGCAACACCGTCGTGCTCGTCCCGATGATCCTGAACGCGCATGCCGGCACGAAGTATGGGATCTCCTTCCCGGTGCTGTGCCGCGCGGCCTTCGGCGTGAAAGGCGCGAACGTCCCGGCGGTGCTGCGCGCCATCGTCGCGTGCGGTTGGTTCGGGATCCAGACGTGGATTGGCGGGCTCGCGATCGTCGCGCTTGTGTCTGCCGCGTGGCCGTCGGTCGCAACCATGCCGGGACTCAAGGCGATCGGCTTTCTGATCTTCTGGTCGATTGAGGTCACGATCATCCTCCGCGGCATCGAGGCGATCAAGGTGCTCAGCGCGTTTGTCGCGCCGGTGCTGATGACGGGGTCGATCGTCCTGCTGACGTGGGCCGTGCGTCACGCCGGTGGGCTCGGATACATCCTGTCGCACTCCGCGCAGTTGCAGAAAGGCCAGGCCAGCTTCTGGACGCTCTTCCCCGCCGCGCTCACGGCGAACGTGGGCTACTGGGCGACGCTCAGCCTGAACATCCCCGACTTCACGCGCTACGCGCGCAGCCAGCGCTCGCAGGCGCTCGGGCAAGCGCTCGGCCTGCCGACCACGATGACGGCGTTCGCGTTCGTCGGGGTCGCCGTGACGAGCGCCACCATCGTGATGTACGGCATGGCCATTTGGGATCCCATCGAGGTCATCGCGCGCATCGGGTCGCCGGCAGTCATCATCATCGCCGCGCTCGTAGTGCTCTGCGCGCAGCTCCACACCAACATGGCGGCGAACATCGTCTCGCCGGCCAACGACTTCTCCAATCTGAGCCCGCGCCGAATCAGCTTCGTCACCGGCGGCGTGATCACGGCGGTGATCGGCGTCCTGATGTTCCCGTGGAAGCTTTACTCGGACGCGTCGGCGTACATATTCAACTGGCTCGTCGGCTACAGCAGCCTGATGGGCGCGCTCGGCGGCATTCTCATCGCCGACTACTGGATCGTCCGGAAGCAGAAGCTCTCGGTACCGGACCTGTTCCGCGAGAACGGTCTCTACTCGTATACGAACGGCGTGAACGTGCGCGCGATCCTCGTGCTGATTGTGTCGATTGCGCCTGTTGTCCCTGGTTTCGTTCACTCAGCGACGACACCTGGCGGCGCGGTGGCGAATCCAACGCTCCTCGACTCGCTGTACACGTACGCGTGGTTCGTGACGTTCGCGCTCAGCTTCGTTCTGTATTTGATCGTCGCTCCTCGTGACGCGCGCTGATCTCGCGGTTACGACACTCCTTTTCGACATCGGCGGCGTGCTGGTGGAACTGGACGGCGTGCCGACGCTCGCGAAGCTGATGACGCTCGAGGGCGCTTCACCCGATGCGATTCACGAGCGCTGGATGCAGTCGGCCGCGGTGATCGCTTACGAAACCGGACAGATTTCCGCGACGGCGTTCGCCGCCGCGGCGGTCGCTGAATTCCAGTTGGCGGTCACGGCGGAATGGTTTCTCGACGCCTTCAACGAGTGGCCGCGGTGTCTCCAGCCGGGCGCACTCGAACTGCTCGACGACATCCCGAAGCGATATCGGCTCGCTGCATTGAGCAACACGAGCGTGTCGCATTGGGAACGCATCGAAGCGATGGGCCTTGCTCACCGCTTTGAACGGCTCTACCTTTCCCATCGGATCGGCCGCTTGAAGCCATCGCGCCAGGCTTTCGAGACCGCGCTCGAAGATCTGGCCGTCGCGCCCTCCGCGGTCTTGTTTCTCGACGATATCCAGAGCAATGTCGCGTCGGCGCGGGCGCTCGGTCTGCATGCCGAGGTGGTGGCAAATCCGCGCGAAGCTCGAATCGCCCTGGAACAGTACGGCGTGCTACAGTCCGCCAAGTCATCGAGGTGATCTATGAAGCAGTATTTTCTGGCGGCGTCGATGTTCGTCGTAGCCGCGACCTGTTATGCCGATGTGCGGGACGCGGACGTAACAGGCGGTAAGGTCGCCGGCGTCGCCGCCAACGGCGTCGTCGTGTTCAAAGGCATTCCGTTCGCGGCGCCGCCCGTCGGCGCGCTGCGGTGGAGGGCTCCCCAACCACTCAAGCCATGGACCGGCGTCCGGGACGGATCGAAATTCGGTCCTTCTTGTATGCAGGATGCGACGTTTGCACGCGTCTTCGGCGCTCCGCCTGAGATCAGCGAAGACTGCCTGTACCTCAACGTCTGGACGCCGGCGAAATCGGCGAGCGATGGCCTGCCGGTGATGGTGTGGATCTACGGCGGCGGCTTCGCCGGCGGGCAGACCAGCGTTCCGCTCTACGACGGCGCCAAGCTCGCTGAGAAAGGCGTCGTGGTGGTCAGCGTCGCCTATCGGCTCGGCGTGCTCGGATTCCTCGCGCATCCGGAGTTGAGCCGGGAAAGCGGCAAGGGGTCTGGCAACTACGGACTGCAGGACCAAATCGCCGGCCTGAAGTGGGTCAAGGCGAACATCGCGAAGTTCGGCGGCAATCCGAACCGCGTGACGATCTTCGGCGAGTCGGCTGGCGGGATTTCCGTCAGCATGCTGGCGGCATCTCCCGCGGCCAAAGGTCTGTTCGAGGGTGCGATTTCGGAGAGCGGCGGAAATTTCGGCGGACCGAAGTCCTCCAACGAAGGCGGCATGACCGGCCCGCCGCTGAAGGTTGCTGAAGCGAGCGGAAAGACCTTCCTCGACAAGCTT
>DASSGK010000298.1:0-2515 GCA_035693505.1 Vicinamibacterales bacterium | reverse complement strand
GATCGTGTTTGCGGCGAGCGGTGGCCATGTTTTCTTTTTACCGTTGCTGTTTCTTCCACTCGGCCTGTTCTCTCTCGGCCATCGCCGCCGGCGATAGCCCAGCCATCTCGCGCGCAGCAGGTGGTTGCAGTGATCTGGATGTTCCTGCCGCGTGTATTCCGGCGGTTCGGGCCATTCTGGCTCGCCTTTTATGGCGCATAAGCACTGGCGTCGACTTCCCCCTGAGCGGAAAGCCGCGCTCAGAGAACGGATGCGCGGACTCACTGCGCCGATGCGCAGAGCTCCCGCTCCGTAGCGCTCGGCATCCGCTACGCCGCGTCGGCGGCGGTGCCGTGCTCGTGACGGTGGTGTTCGATCAAGAGGCGACCGAGCATCTGGGCGCGTTTCGCGGCGTCGCGGTCGCCTTCGGCAGCTTGCACGATCGAGCCCTTCATCAGGATGTGCCAGGCGAGGGCGAACGCGTCGGGGTCGCGCAGATCCGCTTCGAGCGCGAGGTTGCGAACGACGGAGCGGATGTTCTCGAGGTAGTCGGCGCTTGCGCGGCCGACGGGGTGGTCGAGGTCGCGGAACTCGAGCAGCGTGTTGATGAAGGAGCAGCCTTCGAAGTCGTCTGCCTGGAACCATTCGTGGAACAGGTCGAAGATCGCAAGCAGCTGCTCCGCCGGTGTCGCTGCGCGCTGCCGTGCCTCGCTCTCGACCCAGCCGTGGGTCCAGAGCTGCTCGCGCTGCTCCAGGAAGGCGAGCACGAGTGCGTGCTTGGAGGGGAAGTGCTTGTAGAGCGTCGCCTTGGCGACGCCGGCGCGTTCCACCAGCTCGTCGACGCCGACAGCGTGGATGCCGCGATGGGAAAAGAGGTCGTACGCCGTGTCGAGGATGCGCTCCCGAGCGCCCTGCCGGGCCTCCCGACGAGCCGCAGTGGTCGTGGCCATACGCAGGACGTTAGCAGTGGACAGAACTGTCTGTTTGGGGCCAGAAGAGAGCGACCATCGGCAGGGAGTGCCCGGGGTTCGTTTTCGGAGTGGGCGAGCTCCGCAGCGGCGGCTGGCACGGGAGGCGACGGCGATCCGCGCATCGTCGTGTTCCCCTACGACCGGTTTTGTCGGCGGCGGCAAACGAGCGATCTCGGAACCCCGATTCCCGCCTCTACTGGCAACACGATAGGTCCGTTTTGCGAGGCACTTCTAAGACGGGAGCGACGGGCGTTCGACCCGCGAACGACACCGCATCGCGATCCGCACTTGAAACGTTAGCCGTGCGGCGTGTCGCCAGGCGGCAAAGCTTGCCCGCGTGCGTCACCGTCAGCTAGAACGCGTGCCGCGTTCCCGGAAGCCGGCCACGTCGCCATCGATCACCCGCCGGCGGATGGATGGCGTTGAGCGGCGGCCGCGCGACCGCCCCTCAACGTGGCGATTCGGCGCGGTTGCTACGGGTCCGCGAGGTAGTTGCAGAACGTGGTCGTGTCGCCGCGGGTGTCCCGTCCGCTGAACCACTTTTCGCTGAAGTTGATGTTGCCGATCACCTGGAGCACGCCGCCTTTCGTTCGCGGGTTTGTGACGGTGATCGTCGTCGGCTTCACGGTCGTGAAGATCAAACTGCGTCGTGCTGCAGCGATCGATCTCGGTCATTGCGGGTCTGCCGGCGAAATCGGCCGGAGAGGGCGGCAACAAGGCCGCCCTCTCCGACGGTGCGCAGCGATGTTCTACGGGTCGAGCAGGTACGCGACCGACGGCCCGCAGATGTCGACGCCCTCGCGGGCCAGGTGCGGGCCGTTGAACGTCTCGTTTGTGGTGATGTAGTCGCCGGTTGCCGCATCGAAGACATCCTCGATGGTCAGCACGCCGGCGCTGCGGATCGGCTCCCCGTTGGCCGCCTTCAGCACCGGACCGCCCGGGATCTGGAACTTCAGCACCAGCCCGGTGATCTGCGTGATGAAGCTGATCGTGCCGTCGCCGTTGTCGATCGGGCCTGTCGATCTCGTCGTAGACGACGCGGACGAGAGAATCGACTTTCCGGTCGCCGTTGCCGTAAAGAGGCTGGTAAACCGGACGTTATCGATGATGTTTCCGTTTGCGTCCTGCATGTAGTGCTCCACTACAGTGTCGACGGCCGTCCCCTCGACCTCTCCACACCACGTTTGGGGGTGGACGTCCGGCGGGGGGCGAAACTGCTGGTTCACGACCGGCGGCCCTGTAAAGCCAAGCGCGGTCGTCGCCGCGACGAGCGCGCCCGCCAGGACCACCAGACCTACGAAAAACGGCTTGACCTTGTACATGTCACCTCCTTTCTTCGGCTGCTGACACGCTGCAATCGTCGAGCCCTGCACCTGCGATGACTTTGCTCATGGCGCTACCTGCACCTGCGCCGATCCGTTGCTGAGGTCAACCCCGACCGACGTCAGAAAAGCGGTCAGCGTGGGAAAGACCTGCGCGTACGTCTCGACGTAATGACCGTAGGAGGCCGGAACCAAGATCGGCTCATACGCGAACGGCGGCAAGCCGCTCGACTGCACGCCGTG
>DASSGK010000297.1:0-6378 GCA_035693505.1 Vicinamibacterales bacterium | reverse complement strand
TACATCGGACGTGGATTGAGCGTTGACCACGCCTGCCAGGTATCGCCGCCGTCCGCGCTGCGGTAGACGCCGCTCTCACGTCCGTCGGCCTCCACGACAGCGAAGATCACTCGCGGATCGGCCTGGAAAATGTCGAGGCCGATCCGTCCCTTGTCGCCTTGCGGCAAGCCGCTCGACAACCGGGTCCACGTATTTCCCCCGTCGCGGCTGCGATAGATGCCGCTGCCTGCGCCGCCGCCGTTGAATCCCCAGGCCTTGCGCTGCCGCTGGTACGTCGCGGCGAACAGCGTCTGCGGATCCTTCGGATCCATCACGAGATCGGTGGCTCCAGTATTGTCGTCGACGAAGAGCACCCTGTTCCAGGTGCGGCCTCCGTCAGACGTCTTGTAGACGCCGCGCTCCGCGTTGGGTCCCCACAGGTGACCGGCGGCCGCGACGTACACGACATCCGGATTCGACGGGTGTATGACGATGCGCCCGATGTGGCGCGTCTCGGCAAGGCCGGCCGCCGTCCAGGTTCGTCCGGCGTCGTCGGACTTGTAGACGCCGTCGCCCCACGACGAGCTCTGTCGATTGTTGGCTTCGCCGGTGCCGACCCAGACGATGCTCGCGTTCGACGGCGCGACGGCGATATCGCCGATCGACATCATCGCGTCGACTCGATCGAAGACCGGCGTCCACGACGTGCCCTGATTCGTACTCTTGAACACGCCGCCGCTGGCCGTCGCCACGTAGATGGCGTCGGGTTGCCCGGGGACGCGCGCGACCGCGAAGTCGTCGATCCGGCCGCCGGTGTTGGCGGGTCCAATGCTGCGCC
The DNA here is from genome assembly GCA_035693505.1 of Vicinamibacterales bacterium. Classification (GTDB taxonomy): domain Bacteria; phylum Acidobacteriota; class Vicinamibacteria; order Vicinamibacterales; family CAVVIG01; genus CAVQFC01. The sequence continues at coordinate 5,561 of DASSGK010000297.1, read as the reverse complement.
AGCGGAGGTTTCCGAGCAGGCCGCTGTCGACGCGAGCGGGTGTGGACGATTGCGCGCTTCCGCCGGTGGCCGATAAAAGAAGGAAGAGATAAAGGAATAAAACGGGTCGAACGATGCGCATCACGGCGAGTATACGATCGCCGTGACGCGCCTTCGTAGAGAGTCGCGGACGCTACTTCGCGGCGACGCCGCCGTGGCCGTTGCACGCCGTGGTTTTCGTTTTCCCAGTCTGGGTCGTGCCGTCCTTACAGAGCGCACTCGTCGTATCCAGCGTGACGGCGTCCTTCACTTTCTCGCCGGCCTTCTCCGTGCCCTTGGCCGTGGCCTTCGCGCCCTTCTTCACACCTTTGCCGGTGGCCTTCGCGGCGTCCTTCGTCGCCTCGCCGGCTTCCTTGCCCGCCTTCTTCGTTTCCTTACCAGCCTTCTTCGCATCTTCCGTCGCCGTCGTCTGCTGCGCGATCATGGTTGCCGTCGGGACGCCGAATGCGAGGACGCCGGCGATCGCGGAACTCATCAGTAGTTGCTTCAACATCGTGCCTCCGCTCGGCTAGAATCAAGTTCCGTTCCGTCTGACACGATCTCGAAGTCGTGGGCCTTTGTCTTGCTGGAGAGGTCTCCATGCAGTGGTCATCAGGTAACCAGGGCGATATCGACGACCAGAGAGGGCAATCGGGCGGAGGGGGTGGCTTCGGCGTTGCCCACCTCGGAATCGGTGGCTTCCTGATTCTGCTCGTGCTGAGCTGGGTGAGCGGGACCAATCTGTTCTCGCTGCTCGATACGGGCTCGCAGGCGCCTTCGCAAACGATCGGCAACGGCGGACCGGTGGAAAGCACGCCGGCAGAGGATCGCGCGAAGGACATGGTCGGCGCGGTTGCCAAAGATGCGCAGGACATGTGGAGCGAGATGCTCGGCTCGCGCTACCAGCGCACCAAGATCAGGCTGTTCCGCGATTCGATTCAATCCGCTTGCGGCTTCGCGCAGTCGGCCACAGGCCCGTTCTATTGTCCCGGCGACGAGATCGTCTATCTCGATCTCGGGTTCTTCAACGAGTTGTCGAGAGGGCTCGGGGCGCCTGGTGAATTCGCCGAGGCCTATGTCGTCACCCACGAGCTCGGTCACCACGTGCAGAACCTGCTTGGGCTGAACGAGCGCGCGGCCCGCGATCGCCGGACCGGAGCTGACAGCGCGTCGGTCGCCTTGGAACTTCAGGCGGACTGCCTGGCCGGCATCTGGGGGCACGCGGCGTCGGAACACGGCAGGAAGGCGCAAGGGAGGGTCGAGCTCGATCCCGGCGACATGGAACAGGGTCTGCGCGCCGCGGCGGCGATCGGCGACGATCGTCTGCAGAAGATGTCGACCGGCCACGTGATGCCCGATCGATTCACGCACGGATCGTCAGCGCAGCGGGTCGAGGCGTTCAAGCGGGGCATGGACACCGGCGAGCTCCGTTCGTGCGGGGTCCCGGTGTCGTCGACGCATTGACCGTCCGCGGACTACGTGTAGCGCGAAGGCTTTAGCCGAGCGACCTTCTCAGCGGCGCCGGCGAGCGGAAATGGCCGTGCGAACCTGATCGGCCGCGGCGCGCTGGCGGTTGATGTTCTGGCGGGCGCGCTCACGCGATTCCTCGGCCTTCCTGCGCAAACGCTCCACCTGCTCGGCCGTTGATCTCGGCCGCACGCCTGGCAGATCCGGAAAAATCTGGAAGAGATCGTCTCGCCTGGGCGCCTTGGCCATCCGCACGAGTCTATCAACGCTCGCCTGAAAACGATCCAGCACCATCTGCCGGTGACTTTGCGTGTGGAGCTTCAGGTAGTCGGACCGCAACTGCACCTGATCGGGTGAGCGCCACGAGGCGGCGCGCCGCCGCAGATGCCACGCATAGGCGTGCCTGCAGACGGTCTCGACGATCGGCGACAGCGCGCCGAGGATCGTTTCCAGGACACGCTTGGCCAGCGCCAGCGGACGGCTTCGCACATCTACTACGGGCGCCAATGGCTCCCGATCGCGGGTATTGGGATAGCAATGCGCGACAAACGGGTTGGCCCCGAGGAACCGCTGGAGCACATCGGCGCCGACGAGCGGCCGCAGATGGATCATCTGGTTGGCCGTGAAGAGATCCTGCTGGTCGACGGAGAGATGCGAATCGGCGAGGACGAAGTTGGCGCAGATTGTCCGCCGCCGGCGCAGCAGCTTCGTCAGCACGAGGAGCATCACCGTCACCGTCCACACGCGCGGGCCGTGCGTCACGATGAACAGATCGAGATCGCCGTTCGGCTCCAGGTTGCGGTGCGCGATGCTGCCCGACAGCGCGACGAGCCGCGTGAAGGGGAGCGCGCAGATCAGCCGCAGCGCCATCCGGTGGTGCTCGAGGAACTGGTCGCTTCGCACTTCGCGCCTGCGACGCTCCTCCACCAGGTCACCTCGTCCGGCCGGGAAGAAGAAGCCGTCACGATATTCGACGATGTCGCGCAACAGCTCGCTGCCTTCGTAGACGGCGAGAATTTCAGGCAGCGTCTGGTCGGATCCGATGAGCGAGTAGTGCAGCTGCTCGAGCGTGAGTGGATAGTCGAACAGCGACGCGTAGATCACGGTTCGCGCGATGGCGATTTCCCGCGTGGTCACCACGTCATGCCTCCGCGACCAGTTGGCTCGCGTGCGCCGCCGAGCGTGTCAACCACAGCGCGACACAGCAGCCGGCGGTGATCACGGCCTCGGTCACGAGCGTCGCCCACGCCGCGCCTTCAATCGACCACAGCGGAATCAGCCGCGCGTTGATGCCGACGTTGACGGCGAGCGCGATGGCGCAGATCGCAAGGTACGCGCGCTGACCGTCCCAGCCGACCAGCTGATGCGTGAGGGCGTAGTTCAGCGACAGCAGCGGGAACGACAGCAGCAGGATCCGGAACGCAGGCACCGCGGAGGCATATGGCGCGCCGTACACGAGCGGAATGAGCCAGCCCGCCGCGATCCAGAGCGCCACGGCGGCGGCAACCCCGAACGCGGTGACGGGGATGGCGACGCGCGTGAGCGGACGCAAATCGCCGGCGCGAACGAGCGATGGCAACACGACCGCGAGGACAGCGGCGGGGAAGAGGCGCAACGCTTCGACGAGGCGGAACACCGCGTTGTAACGCGCGACCGCCTCGGTGCCCGACCAGAGCTGCACGAGGAACACGTCGATGCGGAAGTACAGCGCGGAGAGCACGATGCCTGCGCCGATCGGCCAGACGTCGCGGCGGAACACCCGCCACGAGCACACCGGTTCGCCGGCATCGGTACCGAGCGACGCGTCGCCACGGGTGTAGTGCAGGCCTTCAGGCCTGCCGTCTGGACTCTTGTGGGGCAGGCCTTCAGGCCTGCCGGCAGCGAGCCTCATCGCAATGCGCAAACTGACGATGAGCGTGATGACGACCGGGAACAACATCGCCACCGCGAGCGTCGTGACGTCCGGCTTCCACGCGAGCGCGATCAGTCCACAGACCAGCGTCCCGCCGCGCTGCCAGAGCGTGAGTCCCGACTCGACATCGCTGCGCGAGAGACCGCGATAGAAGTAGTGCAGCAACTCGACGAGGCCGGTGCATGCGTAGACGACCGCAAGGATGGCGATCGGTTCGGCGGACGCCGCGCTCCACCCGGCCGCGATCCCGATCGTGACGATCGCTGCCGCTCCCGCCGCCGTCCACAGCCGGACCCGCAGCCATTCGCGCAACAGGCGCGAGGACTCCGCCGGCCGGCGCGCAACGGCTCGCGCCAGGTGCAGCTGAATCCCGCAATCGGAAACAACTGCCAGAATCCACCCAAGGGTCGACCCGAGCGAGAAGACACCGAACGACTCTGGCGACAATCGCCGCGCGGCCACGATGGTGATCACGAAGAGCGAGCCTTTGCCGGCCAGATCGGCGAAGGCTTTGTACGCGATCAACAGCGCGTTGCGCGGTTTCGCGATTGGAAACGATGTTTCGGCCACCGTAAACGTTTCAGCCTCTCTTAAGGGATTGAGTCGCGGCGATCGCGATATATGCAGCAGGCGTGCCCGTCGATTCACGCGCAGCGAGTGGCAAGCTTCTTGGAACTCTCTCTCAATCCGAGCTCCCCAAGACATGGTCGGCAGCACTTTCTTTGCGAGCGTCGCTCTGCTGACGCTGATGGCTCCCTTCGAATTGACGGCACCGCTGCTGAGGCTTCCGCGTCAGTCGGTCAGCAACCTCGAAGCGGCGATATTGTGTGCGTTTGTCTGCGTTGCGATTGCCCTCCTCCTGACGCGCCGGCTGCCGGACTGGCGCACGCCGCTCACCTCGCCCTGGATCGCATTGCTGGTCGCGATGGTCATCGCGTCGGCGGTGTCACCGGTCTCACGCACGAACGCGTTTCACATGACCGGCCGGGTCGCGGCGGCCTTCGGGGTGTTCCTGCTCGCGTCGAACGGTGTCACGTCGCAGGCTCGCGTGCGGACCGCGCTCACCCTGAGCGTGGCGGCCGGAGTCGTCGTGAGCGTGCTCACGATTCTGGAGTATCGCGGTGTGCGGGTCGTGCTGAGCGCGCTTCGTGCGTTCAGGCCGGCGGTGTCTACGGTGGGCGCGCAGGTGCGTGCGGGTGGTCCGCTCCAGTACCCCACGATCGCCTCCATGTATCTCGAGGTGGTCTTCGCGTGCGGCCTTGGCCTGATGCTCGCCGACCTCGCGGCGGGACGGCACGCGCGTGTGATGGTGCTGTTCGTCGCGCTGGCGCTGATGGCTGAAGCCATCATGCTGACGTTTACGCGCGCCGGCCTGATCACGATGGCCACGAGCCTTCTGCTCGTCGGCGTACTCGATCGCCTTCGAAGGCGTGGCCATGCCGCAAGCGCGCTTCTCGCCGGCCTGGCCGCCGTCATCGTGCTGCTGTTCGTGGGTTCGCGATCGGCCGATTCATTGTGGCTGCGCATGACGACCGAGGGACAGGACTCCTGGTATCGCGTCGCCGTCGTGGCGCCGCAGGCGCTGGAGCTGGCCACGGGGAGCGAATCGTCCGTCCCGATCACGGTGACGAACACTGGCCGCCTGCCGTGGGATTCTGAGGCCACACCGCCGCTGCTGCTGTCGTACCACTGGCTCACCGATCGCGGCGATCGATTCGTCACGTTCGAAGGCGAGCGGACGGCGTTCCCTGATCGCGTGCTCCCGGATGCGACGGCGACGGTCGCCGTGCGTGTTCGCGCGCCGCGTCACCCCGGGCGGTACCGCCTCGAGTGGGATCTCGTGCAGGAGGGACGCCTGTGGTTCAGCACGGAGCCTGGCGCCGTTCGCACCATGTCGAGCGTGACGGTGACCGGCGATCCCTATGCAGGTCCGATTGTCACGACGCCGCTGCCACGTCCGACGGTCAGACCCGGCCGCCTGGTGCTCTGGCAAGCCGCCGCCCGGATGTTCGCGGCCCATCCACTGGCGGGTGTCGGTCCCGACAATTTCCGCCTGTCCTACGGCGCCTACGCCGGGTTGGCCGGCACCGACGAGCGCACGCACAGCAACAACATGTACCTGGAAATGCTGGCCGGAGGAGGCCTCATCGTCGCCGGCGCCTTC
>DASSGK010000296.1:0-2585 GCA_035693505.1 Vicinamibacterales bacterium | reverse complement strand
CGTGAGGAAATCCAGGTACTCACCAAACGTCGGCGGCAGCGGCGACGCGAGGCCGATCTGCTGCGCATAACGCTTCAGCAGCGTCGTCTGCAGCGGCATGTAGACCGCGCGATCGGGGTTGATCGCGAGCCCGCTGTTGTCGAATGGAAACATGAAGCAGTCGACGAAGAACACCCACTTGAAGCGCGCGGGATCGAGGTAATCGGCCATGGCGACGCGGTTGGCCATCGATGTCTCGATACCAAGCTGATCGAGGACGTGGTTGAAATACGCCGCGCCCGGATACTGACGTTTGAGCGCCGCCTTCTTGTCGACGAGCCACTTGCCATGCGCTCCGGCCATGTCGACGAACGGAAACGCGAACAACGCGCGCGCCGCAGCCACGGTTTCGGGGTTGTCCGGCCGCAGCCGCAACATCGTCGCTCCCGGTGGAGGAGGTGCGATATCCACGTCCGCATCATCGGGGAAGGCCGGGTGGGCGTGATGGTCGAACAGCTTGATGCGTGAAATCTGAGGGAGCAGTCGAGTGTAGATTGCCGCCGCCTCCGGCGCGACGAGCGGGCGGGACTGCGCGCTCGGATGCGATGCCGTGAGACCGATCGCCGCCACCAGCCCCAGCGCCGCGATCGGCTTCGTCACTTCGAGTCCGTGTGCGGCTTGGGCAGCGGCTTTCGCGGAAGCATCGCGTCGCGCATGGCCGCGTGATACGCGAAGCTCGCGAGGATGGCGGAGGCCTGCTTGAGATCGTCCGGCAACGCCTCCTCGTACAGATCCAGGCTGGAATGGTGCGCCCGGGACTCGTAGTTCAGCGGATCCTGAATGAACTGAAAGCCCGGAAGGCCGATCGCATCGAACGGCATGTGGTCGGTGCCGCCCGTATTCAGCGTCGTGATGGTCGCCGCCCCGAGATAGTTGAACGGACGCAGCCAGGCCTCGAAGATGGGACGCGCCGCTTCGTTGCCCTGCAGGTTGACGCCGCGGATGCGGCCGCTGCCGTTATCGAGGTTGAAATACGCGGACAGCTTCGCGTGCTCGGGCTTCAACGCCACGGTCTTGAGCGTGCCGAAGTGGCGTTCGACGTACCCGACCGATCCGAAGTAGTCCTGCTCCTCGCCGGTCCACAACGCCACGCGAATCGTCCGACGTGGCCGCGCGTCGATGGCCTTGAGAATCCGCATCGCCTCGATCGCGACGGCGCAGCCGGCGCCGTTGTCGGTCGCGCCCGTGCCCGAATGCCAGGAATCGAGATGGCCGCCCAGCATCACGACCTCGGACCTCAACGCCGGATCCACCCCCGGCAGTTCCGCGACGACGTTGAAGCCGTCGACCCGATCGACGATCCGCGCCGAGAGTGCGAGCGAGAGTTTCACTGCCTGCTTGCGGTCGATCATCCGGACGATGCGGCCGTAGTGCTCGCGGGAGATGACGAAACCGGGATAGACGGGATGCCAGACGTGATCGTAGAAGCCGTCCGTCCGGACGTCTTCGCCGATGCTGCTCGGCGTGATGAGCGCAGCGGCGCCTTCCTTCGCAAAGAAGTCGTACACCTCGCGCTGCTTCTCGAGCGCCTTCTGGAACTCGTCTTCTTCATCCCAGTACGACTTGGGCGCGCTTCCAAACCCGGCGGCGGCCGGATCGACTTGTCCTTCCTGTTTCTTGAGCTCCTCGTCCGTCAGCCGCTTGGCTTCCGGCTGAAAGCCGATGTCGGCCGGATCGGGACGGCCGTTCATGACGATGGCGCCGCGCAGCTTGCCGCGGTACTTGTCGAAGTCTTCCTTCGTTTTCACCTCGACGACGACGGGCGTTCCGGTGAGCGGCGCGGTGAGAGCCGGTGACCAGGCGCGCGGGTAGCCGGTGATTCGCATGTACTGCGGCTCGGTCATCTCGATGGAAAACCGCTCGAGCGACCAGCCGCGGCTCGTGTTCCCACTGGGCTCGAGCGCGGCGTTCGAGATGCCCCACTGCGTCAGCCGATCGCGCGCCCACTCGCCTGCCTGGTGAAGCGTCGGCGATCCGGTGAGCCGCGGGCCGTACACGTCGGCCAGCCAGCTGAGCGTGTCCATCACCTCGGATCGCTGGAAGGCCTCCGTCTTGATCCTGGCGATGACCGTCTCGTTCACCGCTTCCTGCGCGAACGCCGTCAGCGAGACGGCGAGGGCCACTCCGAGGGCGAGCATCGAACGCCGGATCACGACCTTTACGCGCATCGGCCGGATTCTACGTGGGCGGGCGTTCGGCGCGCCAGCGGCGATCGATCAGGACGAACCGCGTTTCGAGCGGCGGGTCGTCGCCGGCCGGATCGGGGTGCAGCGGATCTCCGGGCAGCAGCAGCATGCGGTGACCGTCGCGCTCGATGGCTTTCGGCATGCGCCGAATGACCGTCCGCCGGCGCGCCCACGCGAGCGCGCCTCTCACCGACTCGAACGGTTCCAGCTCGCGCAGCGTGCTCCACGTCGGCGGCGGCAGCGTGATCTCGCCCTTCATCGACTGTGCGATCGCATCGGTGGGCCGAACCCAGAGGCTGTGGGTTGTCTCGGTGTCGTCGTGGGCGGGCGTCTGGTCCGGCGGGATGCGTGCCATGAAGA
>DASSGK010000295.1:0-4894 GCA_035693505.1 Vicinamibacterales bacterium | reverse complement strand
TGAAACAAGGCGCGGCGCCGCACGCGAACCTCGGATCGACGTACTGCGCGTTGCCGGGACCCTCGATGGCGTTGATGACGCCGACCGCTCCCAGTTTGGCGATCTTCAACGCAACGCCTTGTTCACCGGCACCGAACAGCGACGGCTCCGGCCGTACTCGCACCACGGCGATCCGACCCTTGACGTCGCGCCCGGCCAAGTCCGCGTCCGTGCCGTGCCCGACGTAGACGATCGGCGCGGTCAACGCGCCTCCCGGAATCGATGCGCCGCCCGGCTGCGGGAACGCGGACTGCAGTGTCACCGTCTGCGTGCCGGCGCCGAACGCCGGATCGCCGACGAGCTGCACCTGCCACGATTTCGGCACCCACATCGGCGCCGGAACCGCGTAGGTTTCAACCCTCGCGTCGCTCAGCCCCGCATTCTTGAACGCGTCGACGGCCCACTCGATCGTGTGCATGAACGCCGGCGTCGCCGCGCGCCGTCCCCAGACCTTGTCGCCGGCACCGAGGCTCTCGAGCGAAAAGCCGACGATCTTCTTCTGATCGGCCTTCAGCGCTGCCGCGTCGAGCAGTTCATCCGGCTTGCCGGGACGATGAGCGAACGTCGCCGGCACCGGCGCGAAGGTATCGTCGTACTTCATCACCGGCTTGCGGGGATCGCTCAACGGCGCCGGACCCGGCGTCCCGAACCAGGCCGTGCTGTCAGCCGCCCGCGGCGTGGCGATAGCGGCGCCGATCAGCAGGAACAGGATCACTCTTTTGCGCATCTTGCGTTCTTACCCCTTCACATTCTGCAATCCTGCAATCTGCAATCTGCAATTCACCATGCCATGACGTAGCTATCCCCCGTGGGACTGACGCCGCCCATCAGGACGCCTGTCCGCGGATCGATCAGGATCGCTTTCACCGAACCGACACCCTTCACGTTGCGAATGTCGAGTGCGTGTCCCTTCGCGGCGAGAGCCTCCTGCACGTTCACGGGCAGCATCGCGGGCGTGAGCAGCTTTCCTTTCACGTCGTGCGGCGCGTAGGAGTCGCGGAAGCTGTTGCTGATGACTGTCGGCTGCTCGAGCGCTTCCTGCACGTTCATGCCGAACTCGGCGACGTTGAGGAAGAACTGCAGCTGGGTCTGCGGCTGCGTGTCGGAACCCGGCGTGCCGAACGACACCCACGGCTTGCCGTCCTTCAGCGCCATCGCGGGATTGATCGTCTGACGCGTGCGCTTGCCCGGCTGGAGTGAGTTGACGTCCTTCGGATCCAGGTAGAAGTAACGCATCCGGTCGTTCATGACGAAGCCGCCCTTGTCGACCACCATGCCGCTGCCGAATCCGCTCAGCAGGCTCGACGTGATCGAGACCATGTTGTGATCCTTGTCCACCACCGCGAGATAGGTGGTGAGGTTCAGGATCTCGTTCGGATCGAACGCCTTGACGTCGGAGGGACGCTCTTGCGGCGCCGCGTACGCCTGTGCCTGCGCGGCAGTGGTCGCCTTCATGGCGCGCGGATCGCCGGGAACCGGTTCGCCCTTGATGGCGCGGTTCGGATCGATCTGCGTTCTCCGGACCGCCGCGTATTCCTTCGACAGCAGCTCCTTCATCGGGATGTTCGGCACGAACTTCGGGTCGCCGACGTACGCGTTGCGATCCGCGAAGGACAGCTTCAACGCCTCCGTGACGGCGTGGAGGTACGGCGCGCTGTTCCGTCCCATTTCCTTCAGGTTGTAGCCTTCGAGGATGTTCAACGCCTCGAGCATGACGAAGCCCTGCGAATTCGGCGGGCACTCGTAGACCTCGACGCCGCGATAGTTCACGTGAACCGGCGCGTCTTCGTACGGCTGATAGCCGGCCAGATCGGCTTCGCTGATGATGCTGCCGTTGGCTTTCAGGAACGCCGCCGTGTTCTTCGCGACGTCCCCTTTGTAGAAGGCGTCGGGGCCTTGCGCCGCGATCGCGCGCAGCGTCCGCGCCAGGTCCGGGTTGTGGATGATGTCGCCCATCGCGAGCGGCTTGCCGTCCTTGAAATACAGCCGGGTGGACGGCGGGAACTTCGCGAGCTTCGCCTTCGAGCTCTCGATCGTCGACGCGAGCGCTTCCGTGACCGGGAATCCGCCGTCGGCAATCTCAATCGCCGGCGCGAGGACTTCGCTCAGCGTTTTGGTTCCGTACGTCTTCACCGCGTAGGCCGCGCCGCCCACGGCTCCCGGCACTGAAATCGACAGCGGTCCTTCGTCGGGAATGCCGCCTTTCGATTTGTAGTAGTCGATCGTGGCGGCTTGCGGCGCGTAGCCCGTGCCGTTGATGAACTTCACTTCGCGGGTTTTCGCGTTGTAGTAGAGGACGAACATGTCGGCGCCGAGGCCGGTCATGCCGGGCTCGACTTCGCCTTGCACCGCCCAGGTCGCAATCGCGGCGTCGATGGCGTTGCCGCCCGCCTTGAGAATGCGCATGCCCGCTTCGGCGGCGAGCGGATGTCCCGCCGCGACCATGCCGTGCTGCGCGACGATCGTCGGCCGCCAGCTCCCGCTCGTGGCTTGCGGATTGTTCTGGGCCTGCGGTCTGCCGATTGAGACGAGAACGAGGACTAGGACGGCGATAAAGACATGCCTGCGCGTCATGCGGCCTCCAGGAAATTTCAGATTTCAGAGTTCAGATTTAAGATTGGATTCTGAAAATCAATCTGAAATCTGAATTCTAAAATCTGAACTCTAAACGATCCCCGTCAGGTAATAAACCGCTATCACGACAAACACAGCCGTGGTCTTGATGCAGGTGATCACGAAGATATCGCCGTAGGACTGGCGATGCGTCAGGCCCGTAATGGCCAGGAGCGTGATGATGGCGCCGTTGTGCGGCAGCGTATCCATGCCACCGCACGCCATCGCGGCCACGCGGTGCAGCACCTCCATCGGGATGTGGGCGGCGGTCGCGGCGGCCTTGAACTGATCCGCCATCGCCGCCAACGCGAGGCTGAGGCCCCCTGACGCCGATCCGGTCATGCCCGCGAGCGTCGTGACCGCGATCGCCTCGTTGACCAGCGGGTTCGTGATCACCTTCATCGCCGACTGAATCGCCGCGAAGCCGGGCAGCGCCGCGATGACGGCACCGAAACCGAACTCCGATGCAGTGTTGAGCGTGGCGAGCAGGCAGCCGGCGATCGCCATCTGGCTGGCCTTCGAAAACGCCGCGCTCACCCGCCGCCACGCGAACAGGCATACCGTGGCGATACCGAGCATCAGCGCGCCCTCGACCGCCCAGACCCCGACCTGGCGCGACACGTCCAGCACCAGTGGTGTCGTGCCAGGAGTCAGCGCCAGCGTCGCCTTCGGGCCGTACCAGCGCGGCAGCAGCTCGGTGAACACGATGTTCATCACGGCAACCACGGCCAGCGGCACGCACGCCAGAACCGCGGGCACCATCGCGTGCTCGTCGATGGTCTCGGGTTCGTTCAGATGTCCGACGCCGTAGCCTTCGCCGGACGTTACCGCTGCACGCCTGCGCCAGTCCAGGTACGCCATCCCGACGACCAGGATGAACACGCCGCCGATCGGCCCCAGAATCGGCGCGGCCATCGTCGTCGTACCGAAGAACGTCGTCGGGATGATGTTTTGAATCTGCGGGCTTCCTGGCAACGCGTCCATCGCGAACGTGAAGGTTCCCAGCGACATCGTCGCCGGGATGAGCCGCTTGGGAATGTTCGCGGCGCGGAACAACTCCGCGGCGAACGGATAGACGGCGAACGCCACCACGAAGACGGAGACGCCGCCGTACACCATCAGCGCGCAGATGACGACGATGCCGAGCATGGCGTGGCGCCGGCCGGCGGCGCGGCTGATCGCGGCGGCGAGCGAACGCGCGAAACCGGAGACCTCGATCAGCTTGCCGAACAGCGCGCCCAGCATGAAGACGGGAAAGTAGTTTCGGACGAACGTCGCCATGTTCTCCATGAACAGGGCGCTGTAGGCCGGCAGGACCGACGCCGGAGCCGTCAGCAGCACGGCGCCGAGCGCGGCGACCGGCGCGAAGAGGATGACGCTGTAGCCCCTGTAGGCGACCAGAATCAGGAACCCGAGCGCGAGAAGCGAAACGATGACGGTCAAAGGCTGGCCGATGATACATTGCGCCGATGAAAATCCGACGCGTGACAACCGGACACAACGCGGAGGGCAAGGCGATCTTCGTGAGTGACACGGAGGTCGATGGGCATTCGCTCGCTCTCCTGCCCGGCGCCGAGTTTCACCGTCTGTGGGGTGCAGACGTTCCGCCGCGATTTCCCGATGCCGGCTCGCAGCCCGAGGGATCGAGCTACTTTCCGCCGCTCGGCGGCTTCCGCTTCATGATGTTCACTGTTGCGCCGCACACGATGAGACGGCGCGGCGAAGTCGACGTGCCGACGCTGCTCGCCGAGATGGAGGCGAAGCTGCCGGGGCTCGCGTCCCACATGGAGCCGAAGAATCCCGGGATGCACACGACCGACACGATCGACTTCGAATACATCATCGAGGGCGAGGTGTGGCTCGAGCTGGACGACAACGCGGCCGTGCAGCTGCGCGCGGGCGATACGGTCGTGCAGAACGGCACGCGACACCGATGGCGCAACGAATCCTCCGATCCGTGCCGCATCGTCGTCTTCATGGTGGGCACCGAGCGGCAGCCGTCGGGCATCGAGATCGCGCGTCGGAGTTCGCTCGGCTAAAGCCTTCGCGCTACGTTTGCGCTGACGGCCGCCGTCGGTGGTCGCCTTCCTTGTCGCACGCCGCTCGGCTCAAAGCCTCGCGCTCCGTGACGTTGTCGTCTCTCTGCCTGTAGCGCGAAGGCTTCAGCCGAGCGTCAGACTACACACGTTCAGCAGAAACCGCAGAGACCGCTGAGATCGCAAAGATTTGATTGGCTCTGCGT
>DASSGK010000294.1:0-28067 GCA_035693505.1 Vicinamibacterales bacterium | reverse complement strand
GTTGTGGCGTACGAGGTGTTTGCGACCAAGCGCGATGCGCCCATACCCGTGCTCGATGCGATGGTGAAGGGGGCGACGACTTACACTCTGACGGAATGCGGCGCGGTCGTCATCAACACCAAACTGCAGGGTTGGGAGTGGCGCGTCCCAGGGCAGGACGCGGAGGGGCAGTTCACCGACTGGTCACCATGGGCGATGTACCAGTTCAGCCCGTGTCGCTTCAGTGACGGCAGCCTGTGCGAAACACCTTCACCGATTCAACCGTAGCTCCGTTACCTTTGAGATCATGCCGCCATCCCTGAAAGCGGAGCTCCACCTTTTCGCGAATCCCGTTGGGGACGCCACACCAGCCGATCTAGCCGATACGATCCCCGCGAGCACAGGCCAGAGATGTGCGTCGGCGTCCCATCGGAAGCCCGCGCGCCCTGCCTGTCTGAGTGGAGTGAAGCGCACGCGATCTCGCAGTGTTGGTATAGGGTTCGGATGATCCGATTCCGAAGCGAGACGTCGCGCTCAAGTTGAAGGTCTGCAATCACGGCAGGAAAAAAGGGCTGCTATGGGTCGGCAGCGCGCTTCTTGTTGTCGTCGGCCTCCTCTCGGTTCTTGACCACAGGTTCACGGCCGAGGACATGGCGTCCATCGTTTGGGTGAAGCCGACCCTGGTGGCCCAAGTCGCGTTACCGAGTGGACGGACGGTGGATCCCTGCGCCATGCGCGATTCATCGATTTGCGAACGGACAAGCCCGCAGCCGATGTCGTGCGCGAAAGCTGACGCGGAGCGCGTCGAACTGGAAGAGCAAGAGTGGTCGTTTAGTGCTTCGGGTAATCGCGATGATCGGAATCCATCGGGGCCGAAAAGCTTATCGAACCTCTATGATTTGCGTCGAGGGGCCGGCGGCCCAAACTCCCTGAGCATCTGGTCAAGACTGATGACAAGTTGCCGTGCGGTTGTACGATCAGTGGACACCATTTGAGCCTTCGCGTGGTGGGCTTCGTGAAGGAGCAAGGTGACTTTTGCGAGACGTTCGGCCGCGTAGTCGTGTTCGACCATCATGATGAAGCCTCCGCCGCTTTTGTCGTAAGAATGCAAGCGTATGTCAGGGTGACTTCTCGCACTGTTCTTTTCTGAACACTCTGGCGGGTCCCTGCGCCATGCGCGATTCATCGATCTGCGCACCGACAAACGGGCGGCCGATGTCGTGCGTGAGGGCTGATCGCAGAATCTAAGGTCAGTTTCCTCATGCCTCACGCCGCTCAGCAGGAGCCGTGCTATGCTGCGCCATGGCCAAGAAGACGCCCCGCCGCGGCCTCAAGGCCATTCCCGTTCCAATCCTGAAGCCGGTCCTCAAGCCGATCCTCAAGCCGATGATCGAACCGGTCGTCATGCGGCTCGATAGGCACGAAGACTTGTTACTGCAAATGAAGACCACGCTCGACGTGCAGTTCCAGCGCATTGCGGCGCTGCAAGCTCAGATGGATCATTTGCTCGCCACCATCCGCGGCCGCTCCTAGCGCGCCTTCCGCTCACGACGCGGCTGGTAGTCCATAAAGCAATTGGGGTGTGCAAAAAGGGACGTACGGCTGGGCTGTTTCCCGGTATCGTGCCTGCTATATCCGAGAGCACTCCACTGCTGGTTCCGCGAACTGCCAGCCCTGTTTGCCCTCCTCCTGTTGGAGAAAGGCGATGGCGAACTCTCATTCGATGCCAACCTCTACACGAACGTTTGTGCAATATCTCGGCAGCGGCAATGGCTCACGACCGCCTGAAACCAAGGTGCAGCGGCTCTCACACATCGAAGAGTCACTCGTGCGCATGCAATCTGTGCTGGAGACGCAGTTCCGACGGATGGCGGACATGCAGGTCCTCGTCGACCGCTTGACGGCTGAACGCAACCGCTAACGCCCCTTGCGTCCGGCGGCATCTCACGCCAGGCGCATGGCTTCCTGCAGCGCACAACTCGCAACGTCGTGGAGCGATTTGCTAATCCGAAGCAATCAATCTATGGATTCAGATCGCCAATGCGGACGTGCTCGACTGTGTTGGCGACAGCGTGCAGATCGAGGCGCAGGGCGAGGCGCGCTTTGTTGAGGACTTGCCTGGCGATATGCGCCCTGATCTGAAGCGGGATCGTTAAGCTGGCGGACCGTCGAGGTGCTCGCATAGACGTCGCCGAGTCTCGAGTACGTGACACCTCTCGTTGTCGGTTTTGTGATTGGACGCGTGAAAATCGTTTGAGCGCGACGAACGTGCGTGGTGGCTTCACTTCGGTCTCTGCGTAACCGCGTGCGTGCCACCGCGGCCTCCTTTGAATTAGAGCTGGCCGAGGTGATGTTTCAACAGCAGGAAGACGGCGAGGGCGGTCTGCAATGCGAGGCCGGCAACCCACACGCTGGTTGTTGTCCCAAGATATTGCGCGGCGAGCGCCAGGAGAAACCAGCCGGAAACAACCAACGGCGCCCGTCCTGAAAGTTCGTCCTGAGCCCAGAGAAGCGCCATCAGCACGGCAGACGCGATGGCCGGCACCCAGAACAGCTGAAAGTAGGTTCTTAAATCCATCTCATTCCGCCTTCACACCGAGCGGAACTTCCACCACGGCGTCAGCTGCCGGCCGATCGCCCGGTCAATCAGGATCGACATGTAATAGTCGCCACGGTTCAATGTTGCCAACGCATCCACCCACGTCCTCTTGACATGACGATCTGCGGCGATCTCAATCTGGTAAGGCGATGACGCAACTCGCCCTCGACTCGTCGTGAACATGACGGCTTAGACACCGAGAATAAATTGTGGGACGACAGAGAACGGTGAATCGTCGCGCGGTCAGTTTCATCAAAAGCTGCTAGTCTCTGAGACAGGGATTCGAGGCGAGGAGGAGCATGAAATGAATGCGTTACACACGCGACTCGCGGTCGTTCTCCTGCTGGTCTTCTCCGCTGTTCCACTGTCTGCGCACCACTCGTGGCCGGTGAACACATCCAGGCTCGTCACGGTCAAGGGCACCGTGGTGGCGTTTGCCTGGGAAAACCCTCATCCGATGATCACGATGGAAGTTCCGGCTGATGACGGCACGCCGGAGAGGTGGATGATCGGCGGGCCCGCGATCAACCGCATGGAAGCGAACGGTTGGTCGAAGACGACGGTCAAGCCTGGCGACGTGATCACGGGCATCGGTTACCAGTTCTCGAACGGCCAGAAAGTCGTCCGGCTCGAACGTGTTGTGTTGGCTGACGGGAGGGAACTGCGCGTGTACGGCCGATAGCAATCGTCGGGTACCGGCAGTTCCCAGCGCACTCCGATCAGGGTGTGCCATTCACGCTCGACGTCCTTCGACACGGGCTCGGACCGAGGGGAGCCACGCTCGCGCGCGCTCGAGCAGGCCTGCCGCAGTTGCATCGAATGCGCGGCGCTTGTCATCATCGGTGCCGCCTGCCGCGGCAGGATCCTCGAAGCTCCAATGGATGCGCTCCGGCGCGCCCGGGAATACCGGGCATGTTTCAGCGGCGTGGTCGCAGACGGTAATCACGTAGTCGAAGTGTTCCCCGAGAAACCGGTCCAGCCGTTTGGGATACTGCCCGTGCATATCGACGTTCAGCAGTTTCTTGACGGCTGCGCGCGCGAACGGATGAATGTCGGCGGCCGGGACCGTGCCGGCGCTTTCGATCACGATCAGATCGCCGCCGACGTCTCGAAGTATCGACTCTGCCATCTGCGACCGCGCAGAGTTGCCCGTACACAGCACGAGCACGCGAAGAGGTCCCGGCTCAGGCACAGCAGGTGGGCCCGCAGCAGGCGACGGGCTTCGTGGCGCGGACGAACGCGCTCATGAACTTGTTGTCGACCTGCGGCGCCATGGCGTCGACGTCGATTCCCTGTCCCGTCAGGAAGACGCGAGCGTCCTCGACGTTGTAAACACGCGTGGGCTCGATCGTCACCCCTTCGAATCCCGCGGACTTCAGCTTGTCGGTATAGTCCGTGTCCTGCAGCGCGCCGGCGATGCATCCCACCCACAGCAGCATGTTGCTTCGTACGTCGGCGGGAATGTCGCCACGAGTCACGACGTCGGAGACGGCAAAGCGTCCGCCCGGTTTGAGCACGCGGAACGCCTCACGCAGCACTTGATCCTTGTCGCCGGCGAGGTTGATGACGCAGTTCGAGATGATGACATCGACCGAGTTGTCCGGCAGCGGAATGTGCTCGATCTCGCCACGAAGGAATTCGACGTTGTCGAGTCCAGACTTCCGCTGGTTCTCGTGCGCGAGTGCCAGCATGTCGTCGGTCATGTCGAGGCCGTACGCCTTGCCGGTCGGACCGACACGCCGAGCCGAGAGCAGGACGTCGATTCCGCCGCCGGACCCGAGGTCGAGCACCGTCTCGCCCGGGCGCAGGTCAGCCAGGGCCGTCGGATTCCCGCACCCGAGCGAGGCGAGAGCGGCTTCTTCCGGAATCGAACCCCTCTGGGATGCGTCATACAGATTCGACGTGATGGGATCGCCGCAGCCGTCGCTCGATGGCGCCGAGCCACAACACGCGCTGCCGCCGTGACCCACGCGCCGCGCCGCTTCGCCGTACTTCTTCTGAACCAGTTCTTTCACGTCGCTCATACGTCACTCCTATTGACAGCAGACGATTTTTTCCGCCGCGACCGCCTTGTTGCGGGTGCAGCATTCGGCATAGAGGAACCCGAGGAGCTCCTGCAGCGCTTCGCTGTTCGCCCGGTAGCGCAGGAACGTGCCCTCGCGCTGCACACTGACCAGATCCTCGTGTTTCAACTTGTCGAGATGGTGCGACAGTGTCGACGCGGGAATGTCCAATTCGTCGGCGATCTCGCCGACCACCATCCCGTCGGGATGGGCGGACAGCAGCAGGCGGACAATCCGCAAGCGCGGCTCGGTGCCCATCGCCGAAAACATGTCCGCGAACTTGATGACCTCGTCCTGACGGATACGCTTCGCTCCTCCTCGTCGTTCCATATTTCTACATTAATCGAAATATAGAGATCCGTCAAGTGGCACCCCGGCAAATAGGGCGAGGTGACTCGCGGTCCCTGGTCATCGAAGTAGCGGAAAGACACGATTCGTCCACACAGCGCTTGACAACCGCGCGAGCGATGGCCACCATCTTCACCAACGCCGCGCTGTTCACTCGTCGACGCAGGAGGCATGCTCATGCGGAATCGGTCGCACACAGTGCTGTTCTCCGTCATGCTGGCCGCGGTCGCGGCCGTATGCGCCGCCCGGTCGGTCGGCGCGCAAGCGGCTCCGGCGCCCGCGCAAACGTCCGCGAAGCCGGCACCTGCTCGCGCAGCCGTCAACCCGCCACGGACGACCGATGGCCATCCCGACTTTCAAGGACTGTATGACGTCGCGACCGTGACGCCGCTCGAGCGGCCCGCGGAAGCCGGCGGCCGCCTCGTGCTCACCAACGAGGAGGCGGCGGCGGCCGAAGCGTATGACCACGCGCGCGAAGCCAAGGACAGCGCGCCGATCAGCGGCGATCGCGGAGCGCCTCCGGCCGGCGGCGAGCGCGTGGCGACCAAGACCTGGCTCGAAGCGGTCGAACAATTCGCGGGCGGCGGGACCGGAGGGTACAACCGGTTCTGGATCGAACAGGGACGGCAGATCATCAGCGTCGACGGCCAGAAGCGCAGCTCGATCCTGATCGATCCGCCGGACGGAAAGATTCCGCAGATGAAGCCCGAAGCGCGCCAGCGTCTCGCCCGGTTGCGCGCGGCCGCAGTTGATCCGAGCGCCGGCGAGGCGGCTGCCGCCTCCGGACCGCCCGGCGCGTTCGACGGACCGGAGTCGCGACCCCTGGCGGAGCGATGCCTGCTCGGCTTCAATTCGACGGCAGGTCCGCCAACGCTGCCCAACTACTTTTACAACAATCTCAAACAGATCGTGCAGACGCGCGACACCGTGCTGATCCTGAACGAGATGGTGCACGACGCGCGCATCGTGCGCATCGGCGGCAAGCACGCTCCGCCGGCCATCCGCTCATGGATGGGCGACTCGATCGGCTGGTGGGAAGGCGACACGCTCGTGGTGGACACGACGAATTTCACGAGCAAGACGCAGTTCAGCGGGTCGAGCGATCAACTGCACGTCGTCGAACGCATCAGGCGCGTCGGCCCTGACACGCTCCTGTATCGCTTCACCATCGAGGATCCGGCGACGTGGGATCGAGCGTGGACCGGCGAGTACCCGTGGAAGGCGACGAAGGAATTCCTGTACGAGTACGCCTGTCACGAGGGGAACTACGCGATGGGCGACATGCTGAGAGGCGCGCGGCAAAAAGAAGCGGAGGACGCCGCGAAGAAGTGATCGTCGGACTGAGCCGCAACATTCCAAAAACGCGGGCGCGCTGAACCCCGGGCCGCGCCCGTTGAAAAGCTCTTCATCCTCAAAATTGGCCGTCCAGTTCTACGAAGTTAGGTAGTAGTATGTGCCGGCCTCGGGGCAACTGCCCCCGGCTTGTCGCTGAACCTCAAATGAAGGGGATGCCATGGAAACCAACGACGGGCTTCGAATCGGTCGATCGTTCTTCTCCAAACGCTTTGCAATTCCGGGCCTGCTGATAGTCGCGGGCGCGTGCGTCGGAACGGCGTACCACATGACCCATCGCGCCGCGCCGGCGGTGGGAGGGTTCGCCTGGAAGCGCGGCAACCCGGCCGCGGTCGCTGCGATGGGAAACAAGAGAGCCCTGTTCGGTGCGGCCGAATCCCGCGGACTCTACACGCCGGCCGTCGAGGAGTTCTTGAAGCGCGCCTATCCGAGCGACGATGTGGCGCCGGAAGCGACGGTGGCGGCCTGGAACGGCTGGGCGTCGCTGAACGGAGGCAAGCACTCCGCGGGAACCTGGCAGCTGATCGGCCCGAGCATCGCGTCAGTCCCCGGTGTCTTGAACGCGCTCGGCGACGCGGCGCCGTACACGACGGCAGGCCGCGTGACCGCCATGGCGTTGGCGCCCGATTGCGGCGAAGGCAACTGCCGGCTCTATGTGGCAGCCGCCGGCGGCGGTGTCTGGCGAACAAGAAAAGCCCTGCACACCAATCCGTCTCAGAAGTGGGAGTTCATTTCGGGCAGCTTCGGGACCAACGCGATTGGATCGCTCCTGCTCGATCCCAACGATCCGACGGGGAACACCCTGTACGCCGCAACCGGTGAGGAAAACGCGTCAGCTGACTCGGAGGCCGGAGTCGGCATCTACAAGACGACTGACGGCGGTGACACCTGGTCGCTCGTGCCGGGAAGCGACGTGTTCTTCCAGCGATCGATCGGCCGCATGGCGCTCGACAGCGCCGGCAACCTGCTCGTGCCGATCGGCAGCGGTGTCCGCGGCATCAGCTCCACCAGCGGCGGATCGCTCTCGAGCGGCTCGACCGATCATGCGCTGGTCGTACGCGGATTGTGGCGCCAGACGGGCGCGACGTTCACGCTCATCTGGCCGTCGCCTGCCCCCGTCCGCGGCTCGACGACCGTGCAGCTGGATCCGACGCATGCGGGGATCATCTACGTCAACGCCTTCCAGCAGGGCATCTGGCGGTCGACGAACAACGGCGCCTCGTTCTCGCAGATCTTCACGCCAAAGGATCCGACGGTCGCGGGATCTGCGACCGACAGGAGTGAGTTCGCCGTCACCACGCTGCCCAACGGCGCGACCCGCATGTATGTCGGCGAAGGGCAGGGTGGCGGAACCGGGCATCACGCCAACTTCTGGCGCAGCGACAACGCCGACACCGCGGCAACGTTCGCGTCGTTCGGCGGAGCGCAGGTGGATGACTACTGCACCGGACAATGCTGGTACGACAACGTCGTCTACACGCCAGCCGGTTTTCCTGACGTGGTCTATCTGCTCGGGTCGTTCTCGTACGGACAGCTCGGGGGCGTCTCGAACGGCCGCGCGGTGCTCCTCTCCACGAACGCGGGTGTCGACTGGAGCGATCTGACGCAGGATGGCGATCCCACCCATGCGGAGTTCACGCATCCCGACCAGCACGCCATCGTGACGCTGCCCGGCAATCCGTACCTGTATTGGGAGGGCTCCGACGGCGGCATCGTCAGCTCGGATGGAAACTTTGCCAACGACTCGGCGAAGTGCGATACACGAGGTTTGAACGCTGCGGACACCGCGTTCTGCAAAGGCCTCCTGTCTCGCGTGCCGAACCAGCTCGCGAACAACATCAACCGCGGGTTCTCAACGCTGCAGTTCCAGAGTCTGTCCGTGAGCCCGCAGCATCCGGACAACCTGATTCAAGGCGGGACGCAGGACAACGGCACGTGGCAGAACACCGGCAAGAATGCTGCGAACGCGACCTGGAATCAGATCATCTACGGCGACGGCGGGTTGTCGGGCTTCAGCTCGACGAACGACGACCTGCGCGTCAACACGTTCACCGGCCAGGCGAACGACGCCAACTTCCGCGGCGGCGATCCGACGAAATGGGTCATCATCTCGGCGCCGATCATCAACAGCCCCGAGGGAGCCTTCTTCTATCCACCGCTTCTCGCGGATCCGCATCAAGCAAACGGCGGAACCATCTTCCAGGGTTCATTCAGCGTGTGGCGTACTCAGGACTGGGGCGGCGATCAGGCGTTCCTCGAAGCGAATTGCCCCGAGTTCACGACGTCGGCGGCGAAGCCGGGCTGCGGCGACTTCGTTCAGATCGGGCCCGCGGGCGCGACCGATCTCACCGATACGTTCGCGATCCACTACGGAGCGGAAAGGCGTGGCAGCGCACTGTCCTGGATCCAGCGGACGGCCAGCAATGCCGGGTCGATGTGGGTGTCGACGGGCGCCGGCCGCGTCTTCGTCTCTGACAACACCAACGCGCCAGCAGGTTCCGTGACATTCCAGCGGGTGGATCCCAATCCGACGCACCTGAACACGCCCAACCGGTACATCAGCTCGATCTACATCGATCCAGCCAACGCCCACCACGCGTGGATCTCATACTCGGGCTACAACGCGAACACCCCCGCGCAACCGGGCCACGTGTTCGAGGTGACGTGGGGCGGGGCCGGAGCCGCAACGTTTGTCGATCGCAGCTACAACCTGCCGGACTTCCCGATCACCGGCGTGGTCCGCGACGATGCGACCGGCGATCTCTATGCGTCGTCGGACTTCGGCGTGATGAAACTGGCGTACGGCAGCACGGCGTGGGCTGTGGCCGGAACGGGTTTACCGAACGTGGAGGTCGCGGGGCTCACGATCGTGGCATCGGCGGACAAGAACTCGACCCAGCGCATTCTCTACGCGGCCACTCACGGCCGCAGCGCCTGGTCGTTGTCGTTGCCGTAGGTTCCACAGAACATCAGGAGGTCAGGAGACCATCCAACAGGAGATCAGAAGATCAGGAGAATCTTTTTTCAAAGATCTCCTGATTGCCTGGTCTCCTGTTTCCTTTTTTTAATAAGACGGGAGGGGAGTTTCGGAGCCGTACCGGCGGCAGTAGTCGTCGAGCGTCTCTTTCGCGGCGTCGGTGAACGCGACACCGGCGCGGTAGACGGCCGTTCCTTGAGCCGTCTGCTGGAACGTCGACCAGGCGACGTTCGCGGTGACGCGAAGGAGCTCGTTGGCGTCGGGCAGCGCGATCTTGACGGTCTGCCCGGGACGAAGCACCGGGACGGAGACGAGCTGCGCGCCGAGCACCGAGATGTTGATGATCGTCGCCTGTCCGCCTTCGACGGAAGCGTCGATCGCTTCGAGCATCGGAAAGCGGGGGGCCCGGCGCGTGTTGGTCGGAGGTGGCGGCGGCGTGGCGGCGACGTGTCGCGACGAACTTCCTGGCGCCGAGGTCATGGCGTCGGCCGACGGTGCAGGTTCGCGGTCGACGATCTTCCAGACGCCATTCTGCTGAACGATCAACCGGATCGGGCAATTCTGGAGCGCGAGGTTCTCGACACGCTTGACGAAGCCCGATCCCTGCTGCGTCTGGAAGATGCCGGAATCGATCGCCAACGCTCTTGGCCCGTGCGTCTGTATCGCTTCGAGCGCGGAGCCCAGACTGCTGCTGGCAAAGTAGGCCACGCGGCCGGAAATCTTGAGGCCGGACCGAATCGCACCCATTCGGGTGACATCGGCGACGACGATCGTGAGGTCTGAGGGCATCTTGCCCGACGCGCTCCGCAACTCAAATGCCATCGTGATTCACGCGCATTTCTGACAGCGTCCCCCTACGCGCATTGTAGTCGATCCAAAATCCGTGATCATTCCGACAAATCCCGCGTGGGCTGTCATTCACGCGCCGTCATCGACGTGCGCGAAGGCATGCGCAAATCCACGCAAAACGGAAGAGGATGGCGGGCCGCCGCGGCCCGTCATCCATGATTCCGCTGTCTAGCGGACCGGCGGCAGCTTCGCCGCAATCGCCGTCGCTGCGTCGCTGCACGCGGCGTGTCCCCATCCGCTGTCGCTGACGCCGGGCATCTGTCCCGCCTGCGGCTTGATGTCGTAGACGATGTTGTCGGGACGCGCGGCATCGCCGCTCACGCCCGCGGGGACGAAGTCCATGTTCAGCGCGTGACGCGTCCGCCACGCGATATTGTGATCGGCGCAGGAAGAATCACCGCTCACGCCGACAGCGCCCACGAGTTTGCCGCTCGCGTTATAGAGCGCGAGCCCGCCGCCGAATACGTTGACGCCGCCGATCCGTCCACCCACCATCGGATCGTTGCCCTGTCCGTTATTGGACGGATCGCCTCGATACGCGACTGACGTATCCACCGGATTGCTCGCCTGGAGACCGAACAGGCTTCCACCGGGCTGCGTCGCGGTGAACAGGTTCGCCGTCGAGAGCGCCAGCCCCGGCAGGCTGAATGCGTTCGCGGTGTTCGCCTTCTGCGCGGAGATCACTCGGCTGCCGGGCCACTGATCTCCACGGTGGTTGCCCGTGAACGCGACCGCGCACACCACACCGTCCCGGTTGACGACGGTGCCCCACATGTCGAGGTTGAAGCCGCCATTGGATGCAGCGCGAGCCGCTTCGAGAGCGTTCCGCAGCGCGGAGTGCGACGGGACGTCGCGGCACTCGGAGGGGCGGCCATCGTCGGCGCGCGGGGTGGCGGCGCTCATCACCAGGCCGCCGATGATCGCCAGACCGGTCAGGAACGAGGCACTTTTTCGCATGTGTGCTCCTTGATGCCGGCGACGCTCACACTCGGTCTCGTTGCGGACATCGCAGCGACGCAGGCGGACGTGTCGTGGCAAGCCGCGAATCCTAACACAGCGTCGTGACGTCCAAGGAAAATCTGACAGCCGCACGGGTCAACGGTCGACAGGTCACCTGCGAAGGAGCGGGTGCGCCGTTTCGACCAGGATTTCCGCCAAGATCACCGAGGAACGCTGGCAGAAGTGGCAGTTCATTGCTGAGGTAATTAGTTTCACAATGAATGTCGAAAAGTGAGAGAAGTGGTGAAAGCGGCCGCGGTAAGCCCGGCGTTAGGAAACCCGATTCCTCTTGAAACAGGTTTACCGTGGGTCTAACTTCGACTCAGAGGACAGTGCGCCCCGTGACATTTGCGGCGCATCGTGGGAGGAAGCAGACGCGAATGGACCCGGACCGAGGGCAGGCACATCCGCGGCCGCTGCCGGACACGCGCCAGGAACTGACATCGTGGGTGCGGGAAAACATTCCCGTTCCCAGCCATCTTCACGACCTGCTCCTCCAGGCCGTGGACAGAATCTTCGTTCGTCACGAACAGTTGTGGCAGGCGTCGAAGCAGGATGCGATGCGCGCCATGTCGCAAGGGTTCGCCGACCAGCTGGCCCGCCTGCGCCATCAGCTCGCCGCGAAGGACACCACCGTCAGCAACATCTCGGAGTACTTCGAGAATCTCGTGTCGAGCCTGAACGAGAAGGCCGGCCGCGACGCCAAGACCAACTTGTTGAATTTTCCGCGCTTCGAGGAAGCGCTGACGATCCTGCTCGCCACGGAGAGGCGCGTCAGCCGCTGCGCGGTGGGGCTCATCGATATCGCGCGCTTCAAGTGGTACAACGACACGTGCGGCCACATGGTGGGCGATCGCATCATCGAGACCGTGTCGATGCTGCTGCGCAAACACATGCGCGACCGCGATCTCGTCGCCAAGGAACCCGATGCCGACGACAAAGCCATGCACGCGCGGTTCGGCGGCGACGAGTTCTGCTTCCTGATCGCGGATCTGGCCGACGTCAAGCAGATCAGCACGATCTGCCGGCGGTTCAACGACGCCGTCAGCAGCTATGATTGGATCGCCGTCGATCCACGGCTCGCACAGAACCCGGTGCGCGTCGACATCGGCGTCGCGTGTCTCGAGCTCGGGGCGCTCTCGGACCGCCGCCTCCTCGCGCCGCAGTTTGCGAAACAGCTGATCGAGTGGGGCGACACCGCGATGTACCGCGCCAAGGCCGATCCCGACCGAAACACGCAGGTCGTGTGCCTCCAGATTGCAGGGCACGAACTGGTTGCGACCGACGCGACCACGGCCGACGCCGCCTCCGCGTCCTGACCTCCTCATACCGTTCCGGCCGCATCGTGCCCGATGGAGTCCTATCCGTATGCTCTGGTTTTTTGATCGCGGTGCTGAAGTTCTCGAAATCGAAACGCGTTACGACAACGAGACATCTGAATACGTGCTCGAAGTACGCGCGCCGGACGCCCCACCGAAAAGCGAGCGATTTCGGAACGCCGCTGCGTTTCAGAAACGCCTGATCGAGATCGAAGACGGCCTGGGAGGGCAGCGATGGCGGCGAAGCGGTCCGCCGCTGGTCCTGCCCGACGGCTGGCCCGACCGCACGCCATTACAGTGACATGCTCGAGCTGGTTTTGACGATCGCGCTTCGGCACGGTTGTTGAACCGGCTTCGCGCATGGACGAACACACGACGCCCACCGTTGAAATGTCCCTCGAAGCATTGAGCGAAGCGGTCGGGAAAGCCTCGGACGATCTGCGGGCCGTGCGCGCGACGCTCGACGTTGCACGCGCCGACATCGCATCCCGCAATACGTCGCTCTCACGCGACGTCGTCGGGCACGCTGAGAAGGTCATCGTGCATCTTCGGGAGGCCGATGAGAGTCTGCGGGATGTGCTGAAGGATCTCGTTCAGAGGGATTGACGTGTTGGCGAAGCCGGGGAGTCAGGCTCCCGGCTTCTTCGCGTCGCCGTTGGCCGCTTCCGTGCGCCGGTGTCGCGCCACTTTGAGCGCCGCCTCGAGATGCTGCGGTTCCGATGAGCCCTGCAGCAGTCCGCCCTCGGCCAGCGTCAATTTCTGCGACAGCACGCGTCCGATCACCCGGCCTTCGTCCATGATCTCGACCCGTCCGGTCGCCAGCAGCGTTCCCTGGACCGCGCCGCGCACCGTGATCTGCCGCGCGACGATGTCGCCGGTGACGGAGGCGTCGGCGCCGATCGTCACGACGTGATTTTCGTTCCAGATGTGCCCGTCGATGCGACCTTCGATCAGCAGGTCTTCCACGGAATCGACGTTTCCCCGAATTTCGAGCGTGCGGCCTTGAAGACTCATGGCTCGATTGTCCCACACCACGTCGAACGGCGCCGCGTTTACTTCGCCTGCAGCAGTTCCTTGATGCCGCCAAGCGACGCCATGATCCCGCTGGCCTCGTACGGGAGAAAGACCAGCTTCTGTGCGTTGGTGGAAATCTGGCCGAGCGCTTCGAGATATTTCTGCGCGATCAGATACTGGGCCGGGCTTCCGGCCGCGCCGAGCGCCTGCGCCACGACCTCGATCGCCTGCGCCTCGGCCTGGGCGACGCGCAGCCGCGCTTGCGCCTGGCCTTCGGCGGCGAGAATCGCGGCTTCCTTGGCGCCTTCCGCGTTCACGATCTGCGATTGCTTCTGACCTTCCGCGCGCAGGATGGCCGACGACTTTTCGCCCTCTGCCGTGGTGACGACCGCGCGCCGCGTGCGCTCCGCGGTCATCTGCTTTTCCATCGTGAGGCGGATCTCTTCGGGCGGCGTGATGTTCTTCAGCTCGATGCGCATCACCTTCCCGCCCCATTGCTGCGTCGCGGAATCGAGCGCCGCACGGAGCTGGGTGTTGGTCGAATCCCGCGACGAGAGTGTGTGATCCAGATCGAGCTGGCCGATGACGTTGCGCAGCGCGGACAGCGTGAGCTGCTCGAGGCCCCACGGCAGATTCTGGACCTCGTAGGTGGCCCGCACCGGATCGGCGACCAGGTAATAGATGACCGCGTCCACTTCCATGGTCACGTTGTCGCGCGTGATGACCGGCTGGGGCTCGATCTTGGTGATCTGCTCGCGAAGGTCGATCGTCGCGCGGACCGAATCGAGGAACGGGACGATGGTGTTGAGGCCCGCCTCGGCGCTGCGGTGGTACCGGCCGAGGCGCTCGATGATTTTCACCTGCTTCTGCGGGACGATCTTGATGGTGCGCATCAGGACCACGAGCAGGAAGAACGCGATCCCGAAGAGCACGATGGTGTTGAAAGGAATCATGCGCGAGTGACCTCCAGCACGATGCCGTCGGCGGCGACGACACGGATCTTGGTGCCGGTGGGGAGCGGTTCAGCGCAGTGCGCCGCCCAGTCCTCGCCGCCGACGGTGATGCGTCCGGTGCCCAGCACGGGATCGATGGCGTGGGTGACTTGCCCGTGGCGCCCCACGAGCGGCTCGGTTCGCGATGGCACGCCCTGACCGCCCAGCCGCGCGAGAAGGTTCTGCCGCAGCGCGACAATCGACACCGTCATCACCACGACGAACACGCCGATCTGCGCCGCCACACCGAAGCCAAAGAAGGCGGCCGCCGCCGCGGCGACGGCGCCGGCGCTGACGAACACGCAGCCGAAGTGTGGGAGCGAGACCTCGAGGATCGCCGCCACCAGCGCGACGGCGAGCCACGACAGCGATCCGACCTCCGCGGCCCAGTTCGAAAACCACTCCGACAGCAATCTCAGGATCATAGGCCTCTGAAAAGCACGCGCCCGCCGGGACGGCCCGGCCACGGCATGCCGAGGATGATCAGGACCGTCGAGAGACCGAAACAGATCAGGAGCCGTCCCCGCTTCGCCGCCGCCGACGTGGCTTTCCGCGCGAGAACGCGGCCGACGTGCGCGAGCGCTATCGCCGCGAACATCGTCACCGTATGCTCCACGGCCCAGAACCGGAGGGCGGGATCCTTCATCGCGCCGCCGAAATTCTCCATGATCGCTTTCGTGTTCGGGCTGAGGACGAAATACAGCAGCAGCCCCAGCAGCATCTGGGTATCGAGGACCATCATCGCGACCATGCCCCAGCGGTCGGCGAGGGAGTTGGCGCCTTCGACCTTGCCGCGAAGCGCCGCGAGCGTGGTGCCGACGACGGCAACGAGGGCGATCCAGCGAATCCACGAATGCAGCAACAAGACGGTCGTGTACATGCGGTCACCTTAACATGGCCGGAATTCGGAATTGAGAATTAAGAATTAGGAATTAAGAATTGGAATCTCGAATTCGGAAATCCTATTCCCAATTCTTAATTCTTAATTCTCAATTCTTAATTCCGAGTGACTTCACCTGTCCGAGCCCTTGAATCGACTCCGCCGAAGGTCGGTGAGCGCCTGGCGCGCCTTGAGGAGGTCGTCGTGCGCGCGCTCCCAGGTTTCGCGCGCTTTCTGCTCGGTATCCATGGCGCTGGCGAGATCGGCTTCTGCCGCTTTCACCGCCGCCGCATGCTCCGCCCGTTCCTTGGCGGCGCGGGCGGCCTCCTTCTCCGCGGCGAGCGCCGCGGCGCGGGCAGCCGCGGTCGGTCGTGGTTCGACGCCCGGCGCTCGCCGTTCCGCGTCACCCTTGACCAGTTGCGGCCGTTCACTTCTAACTTCTTCCTTCTCACTTCTAACTTTGATATCGGAAATCCCCGCCAGCGCCTCGAAGCCGGCAGGCTGAAGGGCGTCGGTCAGCCGGCCCGGCGTCTTGGCCGCGCTGCCGGTCAGCGACAGTGACTCGAAGGTGCGCGCGAGCGCGTCCGCGCCGGGCTTGGCCGCCGCCGCGGCAGCCAGCCGCTCGGCCTCGCCAACGGCGTCGGCGATGGCGCGGCGGTGCGCCTCGCCGGCGGCGCGCACATCGGCGGCACGTCCCTCGAGCGCCGCGATTTGTGCCGCGCGCAGTTTCTCGCCGCTTTTCATCAAGCGGTCGTACGTGCTGCGTGCGCGCCAGTAGACCTGGTTCACAGCCCAGGGCACGACGGTCGGCTTTTCGAGGGTGCGAACACGCTTGGCGTCGTCGCCTTTCAACGATTTTGCCAGCGCGTTGCGCGCGGCAGTGAACTCGCCGAGTGGCAGCCGGTACAGATCGTCGATCTTGTCGTCGAGCGCGGACACGCGCGTGTTCTAGGGATGAGAAATGGTGATCGAGTAGTTTTCGGGCTGGGTAAATCCGACCGAGTCGTACATGATGATGCAGTAGGGACCCGACGTGATCTGCCCTGAAATCGCGGTCGTATTCGCGGTGGCGAACTGATTGACCTGGAGCAGGCCGCCGTTGCACGACTTATCGTTCGCGCCCTGTACCCACTGCACGCCGATGACCGGCTGGGACGCTGGCGTCAGCGTGCCTACTTTCACTTGAATCTCACCTGAATTGGACGAGAACCAGTGTGCACGCGCCGAACCGGGCTGCACCGTCCCGGAAAAGGGCTCGACGGTGTTCTGGGACGGATCGGTGATACCTCCGCAGCCGAAAGTAAAGGCGCTGGCGAGAGCCAGCAGAAACGCTGCGGACGACCGAAAGCTCATACGTGGATTCTACACGGAACGGGCGCAAGCCCTGCTTACAGCGGTCTTACGGACGGGGACGCCGGTCTGTCGATGAGGGGCGCGGCGGCTCGAGCAGTCGCAACCCCGCGACCATCAGCCGATCGGCCTGGCTGGCCAGCGACGCGGACAGAATCGCATGACGCTCGGCATCGCGCGCAAGCTGCTGCGCAAGCGAGATGAGGTCCCGGCCGTGGGTCGGCGAAGAGCGCCGGTTCAACTTTGTCATGGGAAGCATCAATGATCGCGCACTCGGTCTAGAATGGCAACCTCAGCTTATGATCCGCACCGTGATTTGCGCGCTCGCGTTGGCGTCGCTCATCTCGAGCCCGACGCTGCTGGATGCGCAGACGGATCCCGCATGGCGCCAGCCGATCGATCCGGTTCGCATCGTCGGCAACGTGTACTACGTCGGCACCCGCGGACTCTCGTCGTTCCTGATCGTGACACCTGCCGGCGGCATCATCATCGACAGTGGCGAAGCGGAGAGCGTGCCGTTCATTCGCGCCAACGTCGAGAAACTCGGATTCCGGCTGTCCGATGTGAAGGTGCTGCTGACCGGTCACGCGCACTACGATCACGTCGGCGGCCACGCCGACCTGAAGCGCCTGACCGGAGCGCAGGTCATGGTGATGGATGCCGATCGCGAGGCCCTGGAATCAGGCGTCGACCGCTCCGCGCTCGGCGGGCCTGGCTGGAAACCGGTGGCGATCGATCGCGTGCTCAAGGATGGCGACACCGTGACGCTTGGCGGCGCCACGTTGACGGCCCACCTCACGCCAGGCCACACCCAGGGCTGCACGACCTGGACGATGACGGTCGCGCAGGACGGCAAGCGGTATCAGACGGCGTTCGCCTGCAGCGTGACGATCAACGACGGAGTGCATCTGGTGGGCAACGCGCGCGTGCCGGCGATCGCCGAGCACTACGCACGCGCGTTCCGGGTGCTGCACGGATTGAAGGTGGACGTCTTCGTCGCGCAGCATGGCGCCGTGTTCGGCCTCGAGAACAAGGCACGGCTGGCGGCGTCGGCGGACGCCCGCGTCAACCCGTTCGTCGATCCTGACGGCTACCAGCGATTCGTCGCAGACGCCGAGCAGGTCTACCTGAAACAACTCGCGGCGGACCAGGGCCGCTAGCCGAGCTCACAGTCCCATGCGCCGCTCCACGCGCATCCTCGTCGTTCTCCTCGCGGTCATGTCGTTCGCGCTGGCGTTCGCGCTCACGCCGCCGCGCGGCCCGCGCTCGCTGAGGCAGTTCGATCCCGATCGTCTCGCGTCGCTCGAGACGCGCATGTGGCAGGCGTACTACGACAGGGAGCGCGCGCGGTTGTTCGGCCTGCTCGTCACGCTCCTGCACGAGCAGTATCACTACTCGTGGGCGACGGCGACGCTGCAGGGATTTCGCCTCGCGAGGGCCGCAGCCACTTTCGCCGAGCTGAAAGATCACTACGAGGTCGTGTTGCCCGACCTCGAACGCGCGTACGGTCACGTGCGCGACTGGACCGGATCAGCGTTCGATGCCAGGGCCGTCGCCCGTGCCGAGCTCGCGTGGTGGGAGGCTCGCCGCATTCCCGGCCGTAACAGCGCAGAGCAGGTCGGGCAACTCATCGCCGAGGAATACGCGCTCTTGTACGAATCGTCGCCGCCGGCCATGGCCGCGCCGGCATTGCTGCGCGCACGGGCGGCGCAGATTCGCGACGAGCACGCCGACAACCCGGACTGGAGCGCCATCGCAAGCCTGCTCCGGCAGTCGTATCGCGAACTGCGTCTGGCGTTGTCGAGCGCGAACGTCTAAAATAACCGGCTCCCCATGCCTGCAGCGACCGCAACGGCTCAAGCGCCGGTACCCCTGTCTTTCCGCGACGTGCTCGGCATCACGGTGATGCGGCGCGTCTTCTACGCGCAGGTCGTCAGCCTGTTCGGCGATTTCCTCGCGCTGTTCGCCGTCATCGCTGTCGTGTCGTTCCGCATGCACGGGACGCCGGCGCAGCTGACGGGGCTGCAGATCTCCTACATGCTCCCGATCGTGTTCGTCGGTCCGATCGCCGGTGTCTTCGTCGATCGATGGCCGATCAAGCCGACGTTGATCGCGAGCGACCTGATCCGGGCGGTTCTCGCGCTGCTGCTGATTCCGGCCGCGTCGTTGTGGCAAATCTACGGTGTCCTCGCCGCGCTCAGCTGCGTGTCGGCGTTTTTTGGACCGGCGCAGACGGTGACCATCCGGTCGCACGTGCCGGTTGCGGGTCTCATGTCGGCGAACGCGCTGATGCAGATCGCGTTCATGGGCAGCCGCATCGTCGGGCCGTCGATCGCCGGCATTCTGGTGAAGCTCTTCACGCCGCAGGTGTGCTACGCCATCGACGTGATCAGCTTCGTGGCGTCGGCGAGCCTGATTGCGTCGGTCGCGATCGCGCGGGCCGCCTCGCAGCCGGCGCCGGCCGAGTCATCGACCAATCGCATCCACCAGATCTGGATCGACATGAAGGCGGGGTGGTCGTTCATCGTCCACCACGCCGCGATCCTGTTTTTCGTGATCGCGATGGCGGCAGGCCTGTTCACGATCGGCTGCTTCGGTCCGCTGATTTCAATCTACGTGCGCGACACGCTCAAGGCCGACTCCGGACTGTTCGGATACGTGAGCGGCATGGTCGGTGTCGGACTGCTCATCGGGACGCAGGTGATTCGCCAGGTTGCGCGGAAGGAATGGTCATCCGACACGGGACTCGTGCTGTGGGGCTTGTTCGGTATCGGTGCGGGCGTGCTTCTGCTCGGCGCCGTGCCGCACATCGCGGCGACCTTTGCCTCGACATTTATCATCGGGTTCGCCTTCGGCGCGATCATGGTCCCGGCCTCTACCCTCATCCAACGGGAAACGCCGCCGGACATGCTGGGGCGGGTCGGCAGCACCAACGCATCCGTCGTGTTCCTCGGACAGATTCTCGGTCTCGCAGTCTCCGGGGTGCTCGCCGAACTGGTCGGCGTGCGAATGGTCTTCTTCCTGTGCGCG
Source organism: Vicinamibacterales bacterium (assembly GCA_035693505.1). Taxonomy (GTDB): domain Bacteria; phylum Acidobacteriota; class Vicinamibacteria; order Vicinamibacterales; family CAVVIG01; genus CAVQFC01. Next base: position 8,315 of record DASSGK010000294.1, on the reverse strand, counting down.
GCGTTGTCGGTGGTGCTTGCGCTGGCCGGCCGCATGTTTCTGCAGTCGAAACGTTCAACGTAACGGTCGAGTAAGCTCGCTGGTGCGATGTGACTGGATTCGCATCGCTCCCCACTGTCAAAATTGTCCCCACGTTCCCGGAAGTCCTTCTTTATCGAGCGTTTATTTAAATGGCTAGCAACTTGCTGGCGATGAATTGTTGCTGCCACAGGTGTATCCAAAGCCATCAAAGACGATAGTCCTCATCGTCGATCACGCCGCCATCAACCTCAGGCTTGCGCGTCGCGTCCTCGAATCGGCCGGCTTTGAAGTGTGCGAGGCCACCGACGCCGTGAGCACGTTCGAGGTCCTGAAGACCTGCCGTCCCGACATGATCGTCATCGATATCCAGCTGCCAGGGATGGACGGGTGGGAGCTCACGCGCCGGCTGAAGACCAACTTCGCGACGCAGGCGATTCCCATCATCGTGGTGACCGCGTTCGGCACACAGGCGGACCGCCAGTACGCGCTCGCGGCTGGCTGTACGGAGTTCGTCGAGAAGCCGATTAGCTCAACCGACCTGCCTGCGATCATCCGCCGTCATCTCGCATAACATCCCCACGCCCGCCGGCCGATACTAAACCGCGAGGTGTTATGTCCGATGAAGATCTGCGAGCCGAACTCGAGCGGCTCAAGGCGGAGAACGAACGGCTCAAGTCACAGCGCGGCCGAAGCGTCAGCCTGAAAGTGAGCGAGAAGGGCGGCGTGTCGGTGTATGGCCTGGGCCGATTTCCGGTGACGCTCTACAAGGAACAGTGGCAGAAGCTGCTCGCGATGACCGACGAAATCCGCGCATTTCTCAAGGAACACGACGCTGAGCTGAAAGCCAAGCCCGAGTGATCGATGAACGGGAGCCAGGGGCCTTGAGTGAGAGTTCGACTAACAGGACCGTGCTGGTCGTCGACGACGACATCGGCATCCGGGAACTGCTGACACGCTCCCTGTCGTTCGAGGGTTTCGATGTCATCGGAGCCGCCAACGGTCTCGATGCCCTGACCCAGCTCCGGAGCGGCCGGCGGCCGAGCGTCATCGTGCTCGATCTTCGCATGCCGGTGATGGATGGATGGGCGTTCCGGATTGCGCAACAGGCGGACCCGAAAATCGCGCGGATTCCGGTTGTCATCTTGTCGGGGGCCGACACCCATCGTTTCGGCGAAATCGACGCGGTGGCGGCCCTCGAAAAGCCGGTGAGCCTGTCGCTGCTCGCCGACTGCCTGCACCGGGTTCTCGAGCACCCTTAGGCTTCGTTACGCCGACGTCACATGCGTTCGGTATCGTGGCGGCCATGCTGTGGATGGCCACAGGCACGTGGCGGCAGATTCGAGAGTTGCACAAGCCGCGCGCCACAGCGGTCCCCGTCGTCAGAATGCCCTCCGCACTTCGCCACCCGATCGCGGCAGTGGTCACGATGCTCCTGGAGCTCAGGTTCGCATCGACCGAGCATCGCCGGGCGAAGATCCGCGCCTGATCTTCTCCAGACCTCGCGTGTTCGCGTGACCGGCGGCTCAAAGTCGTGTACACACTACGGTGAGGAGCCGATGGCATGGTCAAACGACGCGAGGCCGGCGCGCCAGGGCACAGTGCCGGCGAACAGGACGTGCGCGATCAGGAAGTCCTGCGCGCGAATCGCGAGCTGGCCGCGTATTTCAAGGGCCGGCGCACCGAGCGGGAAGCCCGGGCCGCGCTGAAAATCATCAAGGCCTTCGTCCGTCACCGGGAGCGGCAGGACGCCAGAAGCCGTCGGCCGCTGCCGGGAACGCGCGCGACGGCGGCACCCGCTGAAAAGAAAAAGGCCCGAGCGAAACCTGTGCGCGCCGCGAAACGTCGCCTGGCGAGCGTCCCGCGCGCTCCTCGAGAAATATCGTCTCCAATCGACGATTCAGCCGCACAGAAGACGAGCGGCGACGGACCGTCCGAATGATCGCAAAGCGAACGGTGCTGGCGGGGCTCATTCTGATCGCAATCGGAGCCGTGTCGAGAGCGCAGGTTGCGCCGCCGCACACGCAGCTCGTGATCGTGGTCGACGGACTTCGCCCTGACTACGTGACGCCGGACGTCATGCCTCGTTTGTCGCAGCTGGGGGAACGCGGCATCGTGTTCCGCGCCCATCATGCCGTATATCCAACCGTGACGCGCGTGAATGGATCCACGTTCGTGACCGGCGCGTTCCCGGAGGCGCACGGGCTGATGGGAAACGTGATCTACAGTCCGAAAACCGATCCGTTCAAAGGCCTCGATACGGGAGATCGCGCCAACCTCGAGTCGGTCGAGCGGGCCGAGGGACGGCTGTTGACGGCGCCGACGCTGAGCGAGATTCTCGCGCCGGTTGGAAAAACGCTGCTCGCCGTGAGCAGCGGCTCGAGCGGCTCGGCGTATCTGTTGAACCACACGGTGGCCACGGGCGCCATCGTTCACTATGACTTCGTCAAGCCGCAGTCGTTGCAGAGCCGCGTGACGGCGGCGCTTGGTCCGGTTCCACCTCACGCAACGCCGAACGATGCCCAGAATCAGTACGCCATCGATGCGTACCTGAAGTTCGGGTTGGAGGATCTGCACCCCGATGTGACGTTCATGTGGCTCAACGATCCGGACGGAACCGCGCACGCCAACGGCATCGGCTCGGAGATCACGACGAAGTCGTTGAGACTGGTCGACGCGGGCATCGGGCGGATCGAAGACACGCTGCGGGCTCGCGGTCTCCTCGATCGCGTCAACATCATCGTCACGTCGGATCACGGTTTCTCGACGCACACGCGCGAGCTTCGATTGGCGACCCTCGTCGATCGGTTCGCGAGGCCGATGTCCGATGGATCGAAGGACATCGTCGTCGCCGAGGGCGCGATCTACCTGCGTTCGGGCCCTGATGTCGATCGCGTTGCGGCGATCGTCGCGGCGCTTCAGGCGCGCCCGGAGGTCGGCGCCATTTTCACGAGGCCCCGCGGCAGCGGAATCGCCGAGGGCACGGTCCCCGGCACGCTGTCCTTCGATATCGTCCGGTGGAATCATCCGCGTGCGGGCGACATCCTCGTGTCGTCGAACTGGAGTGCGGAGGCAAACGATGCGGGGTTTGCCGGGAAAACCGCAGACGCCAACGTCGCCGGCCACGGTTCATCGAGCCCGTATGATATTCACAACACGCTGATTGCTGCGGGCCCGGACTTCCTGACGCATGCCGTCAGCGATGTGCCGACCGGCAACGTCGATATCGCGCCGACGTTGATGCACCTGCTCGGGCTCACGCCGGCGCCGTCGATGGCCGGCCGGATTGTCAGTGAGGGACTCCGCGACGGACCGCCGATAGCGTCCGTGATCGTCGAACAGACGACGGAGCGTGTCCGGACGCCTGACGGCAGCTACGAGCTTACCGCGCATCTGTCGAAGGCGGCGGGGCACGTCTATCTCGACTACACCGACGTGAAACGGACCGCGCCGCATCCATGACGCTCCATCTCTCTGCCGGAGAGGCGATGTTCGCCGGGCGCTTCACGCGATGACGCCGACGCGGCGATGGACGCTGGTGGCGACCATCCTGGCGTCCAGCATGACGTTCATCGACGGCACCGTCGTCAACGTCGCGCTTCCGGCACTCCAGGCCGGGCTTCAGGCGACGATGACCGACGTGCAATGGGTGATCGAGGCGTACGCGCTGCTTCTTGGGGCCCTGATTCTCGTCGGCGGATCGCTCGGGGATCAACTCGGCCGGAAGCGTGTGTTCCTCGCCGGTGTCGCCGTTTTCACGATCGCATCGGTTGCCTGCGGTTTCGCGGCATCGCCCGGCATGCTCATCGCCGGGCGGACGCTTCAGGGCGCAGGCGCCGCGTTTCTCGTTCCGGGCAGCCTGGCGATCATCAGCGACGCGTTCGACGAAGCCGAGCGCGGCCGCGCGATCGGCACGTGGTCGGGATTCAGCGCCATCACGACCGCGATCGGTCCCGTCAGCGGCGGCTGGCTCGTCGAGCACGTCAGCTGGCGAGCGGTCTTCTTCCTCAACGTCCCCCTTGCTCTCGTCGTGTTGATGTTGTCCTTCGGGTACATGAGGGAGAGCCGGGACCCGTCACGGACGTCGCGCATCGACTGGACCGGCGCGGCGCTGGCGGTCGTCGGCCTGGGCGGCGTCGTGTTCAGACTGCTCGAGTGGCCGGCCCTCGGCGCCGGCCATCCGCTGGTGACAGGCGCGCTTGCGATCGGCGTGGCCGCTCTGGTGCTGCTCGTGATTGTCGAGCGCCGGGTCGAGAGTCCGATGCTCCCGATCGCGCTGTTTGAATCCCGGCCGTTCACGTTCGCGAACGCCTTGACGCTGCTGCTGTACGCGGCGCTGAGCGTCGTGATGTTCCTGGCGCCGCTCAACCTGATTCAGGTGCAGCACTACACCGCCACGGCGGCGGGCGCGGCCTTGTTGCCGTTTCCGATCATCATGTTTGCGCTGTCGCGATGGTCGGGAGGGCTGGTTGCCCGCGTGGGCAGCCGGTTGCCGCTAACGGTGGGCCCGGCCATCGCCGCGCTCGGTCTCGCGCTGTATGCGAGACCCGGGATCGGCGGTTCGTACTGGACGACCTTCTTTCCGGCGGTCGTCGTCCTCGGCTTCGGGATGTCCGTGACCGTCGCGCCGCTGACGACGACGGTGATGGGTGCAGTCGATCCGCGGCACGCGGGGGTCGCGTCGGGCGTCAACAACGCAGTTTCGAGGGTGGCGGGCCTTCTGGCCATCGCCGTCTTCGGCGTCGCGCTGACGTCGGCGTTCGATGCGCGCGTCCGCCCGCGCGTCGAACAGATGGCGCTTTCGTCGACGGCGAGAGAAGACGTGGAGAGCGAACTGCGCAAGGTCGGCGGCGCCGATGTGTCGCGGGCGGCGTCGCTCAGCCCGTCTCAACGGCGGGAGATCGAAACGGTCGTCGAGAACGGGTTTGTCGGCGCCTTCCGGCTCGTCATGATCTGCGCGGCCGTGCTCGCGCTCGCGGGTGGCGCCTGCGGTCTGGCGTTGCCTCGCCAGCCCGGGTCGCGTCACCAGCCGTAGCCTGGGTCTCAGCTTCGTTTCAGAAGGCCGGGCAGTACTCGCCGAGATTGAGGGCGTGGATCACGACCGTGTTCAGCCGGAAGTACAGCCCCTCGAGGAAGCGGCCGTCTTCAATCAGTTCGCTCATGGGCGCCCGCGTAATGGAGACGACCTGCGTCTCGCTGTCCTTGTGACTGAGCCAATCGAACAGCTGCAGCTGCTGACCGAGCGTCATGTGCTCGATGTTCCCGAGAACGACGGTGCCCTTGACGTCCGGCTCGATGTCGAAGTGACCGGGAAAGCGGCAGATGGTCAGCGGCGTCTCTGAGACGTCCGACAACTGTTCCAGGACGCCACCGAGGCTCACACCCTCGTTCACAATCAACAGGTTCGGACGACGTCGATGCGAGCTCAGCATTTGCAATAGCGAGGTGTCCGAAAACGACACAGTCTCAGGTGAACTAATTGCGAGCATGCTTTGGTTCCTCCGCCGCGCAGCACTTATCCGCCGGCATCTACATTGTGATAAGGCAATCGCGTTCGTTTCATGTCATCCGCCCGGGTTTCCGCCTGCGGGACCCGTGAAACGAATCGGGTCGCCGCACCACCAGACGAATGTGGGCAGTATTGCCAATCGCTGCACGGCGCTCTACGATGGTGGGCTTGCCCCGACTACCGCGCCACGAGTTCGATCGTGCCTATCTGGAGCGGCTCATTGCGGGAGATCCCGACACCGAAGCGCATTTCACGCGCTATTTCGGCGATCTGCTGTCGCTGAAGCTCAGATCCCGCCTGCGTTCCCGCGAACAGATCGAAGATGCGAAGCAGGAGACGTTTGCGCGCGTCTTCACGTCGTTGAGGCGGAAGAGCGGCGTCAAGACGCCGGAGGCACTCGGGGCGTTCGTGAACTCGGTCTGCAACAACGTGGTGTTCGAGATGTACCGGTCGGGATCGAGGACCGTTGCACTGGAAGAGGAGTTCGATGCCGCGGACGAGCGTCAACCGGGAGCCGACTCGGCAATAGCCGCAGGCGAGGACCGGGAACGTGTGCGGGCGGCGCTCGTGGCCTTACCCACCAAGGAGCGCGAGCTGTTGACCTGGCTGTTCTTCGAAGGTCGCGACAAGGATCAGGTGTGCCGCGATCTGCACGTCGATCGCGATTACTTGCGAGTTTTGTTACATCGCGCGAAGAACCGCTTTCGTGAGCGGTTTGTGCAGGAATACACGGAGTAGGCTATGGATCACCTGCAGGCGGTGAATACGCTGGCAATAGAGCGCTACCTTCTTGACGAAATGCCCCAGGAGGAGCGCGAATCGTTCGAAGAGCACTACTTCTCCTGTCTGGAGTGCGCCGAGGACGCCAGGGCGGCATCGGCGATGCGCGACGGAGCGGCCGCCGGCCTGGCCCGGACTCAGGCCGTCCCCGCGGCGGATCGGGGCGCGGTGTTGCCTTTCCGCCCTCCCGTTCGTAGCTGGCGTTCATCGGTGGCGCTGCCATGGGCGGCGGCCGCGTTGCTGGCCATCGGTCTGGGCTATCAGACGGTGCAGGGACCGTTGCTGTCGCGGCACGAGGCCGACTCGGTTGCGCTGACGCCGTCGACGCTGCGTCCGGCGAGCCGTGGCCAGGAAGCCGTGGTCACGGCGGGACCCAACGGTGCGGTGACGCTGGCGGTGGACCTTGGGGGAGCGCAGTTCGAGTCGTCCATCAAATACGACTTCGCTACTGCGGATGGCAAGACGATCGCGTCGGGCGTCGCGACACCTCCGGCAGCCGGCGCACCGCTGTTGCTGATGGTCTCCGGATCGGTCCTGAAGGGTTCTGACACCTACGTGTTAACGCTGCATGACGGGCCTGGAGTCTTGACGCCAGCACCTTACCGGTTTAGGGTTAAGGCGCCTTAGCGTTCGGGGATTCACCGTCCATGGATCATCCACTGCGTTACGTTTTCCATAGCCATGCGGCCGCCTTCGGCGGGCGCATCGTCCGTCCGAAAGACATCGTGCTCGAAGCCGGCGGCGCAAGCGCGCTGCTCGTCACTGGCGGACGTTCGGTCGCGAAACTGGAGCGTACGCAATTCGAAGAGTTCTTCAGCGTCGAGTCCGCCAACACGCTGGCCGAAGGCCTTTTCGAAGACACGAAGGCGTTTGTCGAGGTGACGCATCGCCGCGCGCTCGAACAGACGCTCGCCGCGATTTCGAGAGCGCGGACCGAAGTCAAGGGCCTGGCCGTGGGCAGGAAACCGCGAATGAAGATCGCGCGCATCCGCGCGGAACTTCTCAATCGGAGCGCGGGTATCAGCGGACAACCCTCGATTCGCATCAGCAGAGACACCGTCATCGACGGCATTTCGATCGAAGGCTTCAAGCTGATCGTCGAACTCAACACCAGACCGTACATTCAATGCGACACGCACGCGAAGATCCTCGCAGCCGCGGACGATCCGAAGTTCGTGTCCAAATCGGGCGAAACGCTGTTCATGTCGAAGCGGTTCGGTGTCGAGCACCCGAGGCCGGCGTTTCGCAAGCTGATTCGGACTGGCAACACCATCTACGCGACGATCGTGAAGTCCATCCGGTGGGACGGAAGGCGTTACCCGAAGTCCGAAATTCACGACAACATGGTCGTGTTGCCCGGGTTCGGCAGGGTGTTCTTCGGCGAATTGCTCATCGCGGAGTATTCGCGCCGGCTGACGATGGTCCGAATGGCGCTGGGATCGGACGCGGGCGGCACGGCGAGCGCAGGCGACGTCGAGACCAACGGCGCCTGGTCACCCTGAAGGGAGGCGTCTCGACATGAGGCGCGCCGCTCTCTTCCTTGCGCTTTTCCTCCTTCCCGCTTGCACTCGATCAACCTCGCAACTCGACAACGACTTCAATCACGCGCGCGACGCAATGTGGCGCGGCGAACTGGCCGAGGCGCAGCAGCTGGCCGACCGAGGTGCCGAGCGCGCGCCGGTCACCACCAATCCGGGTTGGTACTGGCGTTTTCGGTTGCTTTCATGTCAGGTCTCGATCTTGCGACGGGACTTCGCGGCTGCTGACGGCGTGCTGAAGGCGCAGCTGCCGACCGGAGCCGCGTACGATGGGCTTCGAGCGCGTCAGCAGTGGCTGGTTGCCTACAGTCAGGTCGAGCAGGGGAACGCCAGGGCCGGTCACGAAACGCTCGCGGCGGCCCGTCAACTGGCACAACACGATCCTGATGTCGCGCTCGAGATCGATCGCCTCGACGGCCAGGCGCATTTACGGCTTGGCGAGTGGGATCCTGGAGAGGAACTGCTGAATC
>DASSGK010000293.1:0-12238 GCA_035693505.1 Vicinamibacterales bacterium | reverse complement strand
CATGATCCCCGGCCGCTCGGGATTGCCGAAGTTGAGGCAGTTGGTCGCCGCCAGCGGCCTCGCGCCGGAGCAGGCGACGTTTCTCGCCGCCTCCGCGACCGCCAGCATCGCACCGCGATACGGATCGAGATAGCAATAGCGGCCGTTGCCGTCCACCGACATCGCCAGCGCACGGTCGGTGCCTTTGATGCGCACGACGCCCGCGCCCAGGCCCGGCAGGTTGATCGTGTTGGTGCGGACCATGTGGTCGTACTGCCGGTAGATCCACTTCTTGCTCGCGATCGTCGGCGAGCCGGCCAGCGCCAGCAGCGCGGCGTTCTGATCGCCCTTCGCTTTCAGCGTGTTCAGGTCGAGCTGCTGCGCCTCGCGCAGGTAATCGGGCTCGCTCATCGGACGGCGGTATACCGGCGCCTCGTCAGTCAGCGCGCGGTTCGGGATCTCGGCAACAACGGTCCCTCGCTCCTTGACGCGCAGCATGCCATCGTCGGTCACGTAGCCGATCTTCGACGCGTGCAGATCCCATTTCTCGAAGATGCGCTCGACCTCGGCTTCGCGCCCCTGTTTGGCGACGAGCAGCATGCGCTCCTGCGACTCGGACAGCATGATCTCGTACGGCGTCATGCCGGTTTCGCGCTGCGGCACGAGCGAGACGTCGATCTCGACGCCGGCGCCGCCGCGCGATCCCATTTCGGTCGTCGAGCAGGTCAGGCCGGCCGCGCCCATGTCCTGGATGCCGATCAGCGCGTCGGTCTGCATCACCTCGAGGCAGGCCTCGAGCAGCAGCTTCTCCATGAACGGATCGCCCACCTGCACCGCCGGCCGCTTCTCCGCCGACTTCTCATCGAACTCCGCCGACGCCATCGTCGCGCCGTGGATGCCGTCGCGGCCGGTCTTGGCGCCGACGTAGTAGACCGCGTTGCCGACGCCCGACGCGACGCCCTTGATGATGTCCGACGCCTTGGCGATGCCGAGGCAGAAGACGTTGACGAGCGGGTTGCCGGCGTACGACGGCTCGAAGACGATTTCGCCGCCGACGGTCGGGATGCCGATGCTGTTGCCGTAGCCGGCGATGCCGGCGACGACGCCTTCCAGCAGGCGGCGCGTGCCCGGGGCGTCGAGATCGCCGAAGCGCAGCGAATTGAGCAGCGCAATCGGCCGCGCGCCCATCGTGAAGATGTCGCGGATGATGCCGCCGACGCCGGTCGCCGCGCCCTGGTAGGGCTCGATGAACGACGGGTGATTGTGCGATTCGATCTTGAACACGGCGGCCAGCCCCTCGCCGATGTCGACGGCGCCGGCGTTCTCGCCGGGGCCCTGCAGGACCTGCGGCCCTTCGGTCGGCAGCGTCTTCAGGTGCACGCGCGAGCTCTTGTAGCTGCAGTGCTCCGACCACATCACCGAGAAGATGCCGAGCTCGGTGAGGTTCGGCTCGCGCCCCATGAACTGGACGATCCGATCGTATTCGTCCGGCTTGAGACCGTGGCGTTCGAGAACCTTGGCGTCCATCATCGCAAAGCCATCGCGCTGACAATCGATTCGAAGATGGCGCAGCCGTCGACGCCGCCGAGCAGCGCCTCGCAGGCGCGCTCCGGGTGCGGCATCATCCCGACAACGTTGCGCGTCTCGTTGCAAAGGGCGGCGATCGCGTTCACCGATCCGTTCGGGTTCCACGCCTCGTCGATGCGCCCCTGCGGGTCCGTGTAGCGGAGGATCACCTGGCGATTCGCCTCGATCTGCTGGAGCAGTTCGGGCGGCGCGAAATAGTTGCCCTCGCCGTGGCCGATCGGAATCGTCAGCACCTGGCCGGCCTTCGCCGCGCCGGTGAACGGCGTGTCGGTCTGCTCGACGCGGAGGTGCACGTGCTCGCAGCGGTACTTGAGCCCCTTGTTGCGGAGCATCGCGCCGGGCAGCAGCCCTGCCTCGAGCAGAATCTGGAAGCCGTTGCAGATGCCCAGCACCGGGCCGCCGCGCTCGGCGAACGCTTTCACCGGCGCCATGATCGGCGAGAAGCGCGCCATCGCGCCGGTGCGCAGGTAGTCGCCGTGGGCGAAGCCGCCGGGCAGGATCAGGACGTCGGCACCCTTGAGGTCGGCGTCCTTGTGCCAGAGATATTCGGCGTCCTGGCCGAACACGTCCTTGGCGGCGTGAAAGGCGTCCTCGTCGCAGTTGCTGCCGGGGAACACGACGATGCCGAATTTCATGATCAGTCCACCTCGATGCGGTAGCTCTCGATCACCGGGTTGGCGAGCACCTTGTCGGCGACGTCGGCGGCCAGTTTCTCGGCCTGACCGCGGTCGGTCGCCGCGAGATCGAGCTCGAAATACTTCCCCTGGCGGACGTCGGCGACGTTCTGGTAGCCGAGCGACTGCAGCGCGTCGACGATCGTCCGCCCCTGCGGATCGAACACCGACGGCTTCAACGTGACGAAAACACGCGCGCGCATGCGTTAGGCCCTCACCGAATGAAAAACGCGGTCGAAGATGTAGTCGACGTGCTTGAGCTGCTCGCCGAGATCGAAGGCGCGCTCGATCTCCGCCGGCGGCAGCACGGCGGTGACGTCCGCGTCGGCCAGCAGCAGCGCCTTGAAATCGCGCCGCTCGGCGAACGAGCGCATCGCGTTGCGCTGCACCCACTCGTAGGCTTGCTCGCGCGAGACCCCCTTCTTCGCCAGCTCGAGCAGGACGGTGCCGGAGAACACGACCCCGCGCGATCGATTCAGGTTCTCGAGCATGCGATCGGGGTAGACGACCATGCCGCGCACGATCCGCGTCATGCGCCGCAGCATGTGATCGAGGGCGATGCAGCTGTCGGGCAGGATCACGCGCTCGACCGACGAGTGCGAGATGTCGCGCTCGTGCCAGAGCGCGATGTTCTCGACCGCCGCGTGCGAGTTGCCGCGCAGCAGCCGCGCCATGCCGACGATCTGTTCGGCGCCGATCGGGTTCCGCTTGTGCGGCATCGCCGACGAGCCCTTCTGCCCCTTGCCGAACGGCTCCTCGACCTCGCCGATTTCCGTCTTCTGCAGGCCGCGGATCTCGAGCGCGAACTTCTCGAGCGACGCGCCGGTGATGGCGATCGCCGACAGCAGCTCGGCGTGGCGGTCGCGCTGAATCACCTGCGACGCGACCGGTGCCGGCTCGAGCCCCAGGCGGCGGCAGACGTCCTGTTCTATAGACGGCGGCAGGTGGCCGAACGTCCCCACCGCGCCGGACAATTTTCCGACGCTGACGACGGCGCGCGCGCGGCGGATACGCTCGAGGTCGCGGCCGATCTCCGCGTACCACAGCGCCAGCTTCAACCCGAAGGTCATCGGCTCGGCGTGGACGCCGTGGGTCCGGCCGATCATCGGGGTCCGCTGGTGCTCGACGGCGCGGTCGCGAATCGCGTCGGCCAGTCCTTCGAGATCCTTCAGCAGGACGTCGCACGCCTCGCGCATCTGCAGCGCCTGCGCGGTGTCGATGACGTCCGACGAGGTCAGGCCGAAATGCAGCCAGCGCGCCGACGGTCCGACCTTTTCGGCGACCGCGGTCGTGAACGCGATGACGTCGTGCTGCGTGACCTGTTCGATTTCTTCAATGCGTGCGATGTCGAAGGCGCCGCGCTCACGGATGTCGCGCGCGGCTTCGGGCGGTACGATGCCGGCCGCCGCCATCGCTTCGGCGGCGGCGGTTTCCACGAGCAACCAGGTTTCGTAGCGCCGCTGGTCGCTCCAGATCCGCCCCATCTCAGGGTGGGTGTAGCGAGGAATCATTTACTCGAGATCAAGCCTCTCGACTGGAATCTGCAACCCATTCACGTTCCCGAGCACCGTCGCCGCCAGCGAGCCGTTGCGGAACAGGTCCGCGGCGACGCGCTGCACGTCTTCGCGCGTCACCCGCTCGATGCCGAGCAGCGTCTCGTCGAGACCGAACTGCCGATCGAAGTAGATCTCCTGCCGCGCCAGGTGCGACATCCGGCTGGCGGTGTTCTCGAGGCTCAGCATCAGGCTGCCCTTGAGGTGATCCTTCGAGCGCTGCAGCTCCGCGTCTGGCACCGGCGCGCTCTTCACCGCGCGCAGCTCCTCGACGCACAGATCGATCACTTCGCCGACCGCGTCGTTCGAGCAGCCGGCGTAGATGGTGAACGAGCCGGCGTCGCGATAGGCGCTCAGGCCGCTGAAGACGGCGTAGGCGAGCCCGCGCTTCTCGCGCACGTTCTGGAACAGCCGCGAGCTCATCGAGCCGCCGAGCAGCGTGTTGAGCACGTAGCTGGCGTAGCGGTCGTCGTGATTCTGCGCGTAGCTGCCGACGCCGAGGCAGACGTGGCTCTGCTCGAGCTCCTTGTTGCGAATCAGGATCTTGCGCGCGACCTGCGGCGTCTCTTCGACCGCCGGCTCGCCGCTCGGGGCGAGCGAGCCGAACTTTTCGTTCACCAGCTCGCGCACGCGATCGTGCTCGAGGTTGCCAACCGCCGAGACGATCAGGTTCTTCGCGGTGTAGACGCCGCTGAAATAGTCGCGCAGCATCGGCGCGTTGAACGATTCGACCGTGTCCTTGGTCCCGAGAATCGGCCGGCCGAGCGGATGGTTCTCCCAGAAGCCCTGCGTGAACAGCTCGTGGACCAGATCGTCGGGCGTGTCCTCGACCATCTTGATCTCTTCGAGCACCACTTTCTTCTCGCGCTCGATGTCGTCGGGGCTGAACGCCGGATTGCGGACGATGTCTGAGAGGATGTCGATCGCCAGCGGCAGGTGCTCGTCGAGCACCTTGATGTAGTAGCTCGCATATTCCTTCGCGGTGAAGGCGTCGAGCTGGCCGCCGATCGAGTCGATCTCCTGCGCGATGTCTTCGGCGGACCGCTTCGACGTGCCCTTGAACAGCATGTGCTCGACGAAGTGGGCGATGCCGCCGCGCTCGGCCGTTTCGTGCCGCGACCCCCGCGTCAGCCAGACGCCGATGCTGATCGAACGGACCTGCGTCATCCGCTCGGTCAAAATCCGGAGCCCGTTGTCGAGCACGTCTCTGACGATGGGTGTGTTGGACACGGAAGATGCTGGAAAGCCTTATGCTACCATCGAAAACCGGTGAGCGCTGAGAAACGGCCCGACCTCGGCGATCTGGAACGCCCGGCGCTCGAGGCGGCCCTCGCGGCGCGCGGACACAAGCCCTTCCACGCCCGGCAAATCTTCCGCTGGATCTACAAGCGCGGCGTCACCGACGTCGACGCGATGACGGATTTATCCCGCGAACTGCGCGCCGATCTCGCCCGCGAGTTCACGCTGACGACGCCGGTGCTGGCTCAGCGGGAAACCTCGGCCGACGGCACCGAAAAATTCCTGCTGAGGCTGGCCGACGGCCGGCACATCGAGTCGGTGTTCATCCCCGACACGCCGGCGATGACGTTCTGCATCTCGACGCAGGTCGGCTGCGCGATGGCCTGCGCCTTCTGTCTGACCGGCAAGATGGGGCTGGTGCGGAACCTGACCGCGGGCGAGATTGCCGGCCAGGTCCGCGTGCTCGCCGGCGCGTCCGGCCTCCGCGACAAGAAATTCAACATCGTCCTCATGGGGATGGGCGAGCCGCTGCACAACTATGACGAGACGATGCGGGCGCTGCGGATTCTGGCGGACGAGCACGGCTTCGAGATGTCGCCGCGCCGCATGACGCTGTCGACGGTCGGCCTGCTGCCGGCGCTCGAGAAGCTGGCGAAAGAGCCGGTGATGCCGAACCTGGCGATTTCGCTGCACGCGCCGACCGATCTGCAGCGCGGCGAGCTCGTGCCGCTGAACAAGAAGTACGGCGTCAGCGAGATCATCGACGCCTGCCGGAAGTTCCCGCTCAACCGGCGCAGCCGGATCACATTCGAGTATGTGCTGCTGGCCGGCGTCAACGACTCGCCGCAGGACGCGCGCAAGCTGGCGAAGCTGGTGGCGCCGGTGAAGTCGAAGGTGAACATCATCCCGTTGAACGCCGCGGCGGGGATTCCGTTCGAGCGGCCGTCGGACGCCGTGATCGACAAGTTCGCGAAGATCATCGCGGACCATGGCGTCGACGTCTCGGTGCGCAAGAGCCGCGGCCGCGACATCCGCGCCGCCTGCGGTCAGCTGATCGTGGAAGGGCCGAAGAAATCACCCGCCCAGCAGCTCGCCGTGGTCCTGTGACGTCAGCCTGACGCGCACCCATTCGTTGCGCGCCCGCCCCGGCGGGATCCGCACCTTCAGATAGTTCCCGGTCACCGCCAGCGTGCCGTCCTCGAGCGTCAGCGCGCGATGCGTCGTGCCGACCTGCGACGCACGGAACCGCCCGGTCAACCCGCGGCCGATATCGCGGATACGCTGTCCGCGCTCGCGCACGGCCGCGCCGTGCACCTTGCCTGGCAACGCCGACGCGGGTGTGCCTGGACGATCGGAATACGGGAAGACGTGAATGTGCGTCAGCGGCGAGCGTTCGAGATACCGCGCGAGCTGTTCGAAATCCTCGTCCGTCTCTCCCGGGAAACCAACGATGATGTCCGATCCGATCGAGGCGTCTGGAATCCGCGCGCGGATGTCGTCGACGAGCGCTGCGTAGTACTCGATCGTGTACGGCCGGCGCATCGCGGCCAGGACGCGGTTGCTGGCGTGCTGCAGCGGCAGATGGAAATGCGGCGCGAAGCGATCGGAGGACGCCACCAGATCGACGATCTCGCGCGAGCAGTCCATCGGCTCGAGCGAGGAGATGCGGAACAGGAGGTCCGGCTGAAGCCGGACACTACGCGCATCCAGCGCCCGCAGCAGCTCGATCAGCGACGAGCGTGGCTCGAGATCGCGGCCGTACGAGCCGAGGTGGACGCCGGTGAGCGCGATCTCCTTGAATCCGGCCGCGGTCACGCGTTCGATCTCGCGCCGCACCTCGTTCAGCGCGACGCTCCGCGGCGTCCCTCTCGTCGCCGGGATGATGCAGTAGGAACAGGGCTCGGCGCAGCCGGTCTGGACGCGCAGCGTGTACGCCGTACGGCCTGCCACGCCTGGCTGGATGGTCGTGCCACACGGACCGTCGCCACTTCCGGAAGGAACCGCGGAGACCGCGAAGAACGCAGAGCCAAACGTTTTCTCAGCGGTCTTTGCGCCCTCTGCGGTTTCTTCTGTACGCCGGAGGAACTGCATGAGGCGAGGCTTGTCGTCGTTCGCCATGACGCGAGTGACGTTCGGCAGCGCGCCGACTTCGTCGGGCCGCCGCGTCGCATAGCAGCCGGTGACGACGATGCGTGCAGACGGATTGTCGCGCGCGATGCGGCGGATCGTCTGCCGCGTCCCCTGATCCGCGGTCGCTGTCACCGAACAACTGTTCACGACGATCACGTCCGCATCGAGCGGCGACGACGCCTGTGCGCCCGACGCGAGGAGTTGCTCCTCGAAGCCGAGGGAGTCTGCCTGATTCACGCGGCAGCCGAACGTGACCACGGCGTACTTCATCACACCTGAAGCGCCTTGCGGCCGATATCGCGACGGTACTGCATGCCGTCGAACGTGATCCGAAGCGCACCGGTGTACGCGCGAGCGATGGCTTCTGTGAAATCGGCGCCGCGACCCACGACGGTGAGCACGCGACCGCCGGCGGTCACCAGTTGTGCGCCTCGCTGGGCCGTGCCGGCATGGTAGACCGCGACACCAGGTGTGGCCTCTGCGGCGTCAATTCCCTCAATCACCTTCCCGGATTCAGACGTCTCGGGATAGCCGCGCGATGCGAGGACGACGCCGGCGAGACAGTCACGTGCAATCCGGACGGACGTAGCGCGGAGCGAACCCGCGGCGCCGGCCACAAGAAGCGGCAAGAGCGGCTCGTCGATGAGCGGCAGGAGGACCTGGGTTTCGGGATCACCAAGGCGCACGTTGAACTCAATCACCTTCGGACCGTCGGCCGTCAGCATCAGGCCGGCGAACAAGAAGCCCCGGAACGGATGGCCTTCGGCGGCCATACCCGCGATCACCGGATGCACGATCTCGCGCATCACGCGCGCCTCGAGCGCGGCGTCCATCAACGGGCTCGGCGCAAAGGCGCCCATGCCGCCGGTATTTGGACCGCGATCGTCGTCGAACGCGCGTTTGTGATCCTGAGCGGTGCCGATGGACACGGCGTTCGATCCGTCGCAGATCGCGAAGAACGAGACTTCGGGTCCGCTGAGACACTCTTCGATTACGAGACGGTCGCCGGCGGATCCGAACTTCCGCTGCAGCATCGCGTCACCGATCGCGCGTTCGGCGGCGGCCAGGTCGTCCGCGATCACGACGCCCTTGCCGGCTGCAAGACCGTCCGCCTTCAGCACCACCGGGAATCCAAACTCGTGACGCCGAACCGCCTCGATCGCCTCGCCTCGTGATTCGCAAATCCGAAACCGCGCCGTCGGAATCCGGTGGCGCGCCATGAATGCTTTCGCGAACGCCTTGCTCGACTCGAGACGCGCGGCCGCGGCCGTGGGCCCGAACAGCAGGCGGCCATCCTCGATGAACCGATCGGCGATCCCAAGACTCAACGGAAGTTCCGGCCCGACGATCGTGAAATCGATCTGCTCTCGCTCGGCGAGCGCGCGGGCCGCTTCAGGATCCGCCAGATCGATGCGGGCGGTACGTGCCAGCCGGGCGATACCGGGATTTCCGGGCGCCGCGACAATCTCACCGCAGTCGCGTTCCGAGGAGAGCCGGGCGACCAGTGCGTGCTCGCGCGCGCCGCTGCCGAAGACAAGAACTCTCATTGAATGAGCTATTTATAGCGGAGGACGGTTTCGAACGCGGTCGCCGGCGGACGGGAGTATTTCGTTGACCTTGCCGTGGAATTGCGCCTAGAATCCGCGTTTACCTGTGATAGCCTAGCATGTTTACTTAGAGCCGACATTTCGTCATCTAGTTTATCGCCACCCGAAGGGGGTGTTCTGCGCGTGGCTGAAGTCAAAATCCAGGAGGGCGAGTCCATCGAAAGCGCTCTCCGCCGGTTCAAGCGGAAGGTTCAGCAGGAAGACATCATCAAGGATATCAAGAAGCACTCCTTCTATCTGAAACCCGGTGACAAGCGAAGGGCCAAGCAAGCGCTCGCCCGGAAGAGGAATCGCAAGAAGCTCCGGCGCGAATCGGAATAGCCGTACCCCCGACGAGGTAGCGACCGATGGAGTTCCAAGACAGGATTCTTTCGTGCGTGGATTGCGGAACGGAGTTCATCTGGACAGCGGGAGAACAGCAGTTCTTCGCTGACAAGAACTTCAAGAACGAGCCCAAGCGTTGCAAGGCCTGCAAAGGCAAGCGCGCGGCTCGTCCGGCCGGTGGCGGGATGTCCCGCGAACGGGTCGAAACGCAAACCAGCTGCTCAGCCTGTGGCAAGGAAACGACGGTGCCCTTCAAGCCGACCCAGGGGCGCCCCGTGTTCTGTAAGGAATGCTTCCAGTCCCGGAAATTCGCCGGGGCCGGCGGCGCCTAACGAACGCTCCAGCGGACTTGCTTCCGTAACGACATCGACGACCCCGCGCGGACAGGCGAATCGCCGGAAGACGGCTCGCCGTGCGCGCGGGTTTTCGCGTCCGCGGCCCGGTGCTTCGGCCTGTGCTGAAGCTTCGGCGACCGCGGAGGCGGCGACCTCTGCTGAAGCCCGCGTTGCGTTGCGTGCGGGCGCAGGCGGATGTTAAGCTCACATCGCGATTTCATCTGGAGCGTTTCCATGCAGATCGAGGAACGGGCCGTCGGTGACGTGGTAGTGCTCGACCTGAAGGGCAAGGTCACCCTCGGCGAGGGCGACGAGTTGCTCAAAGACAAGGTCAACAGCCTCGTCAACCAGGGTCACAAGAAAATTGTGCTGAACCTTGCGGACGTCCCCTACATCGATAGCGCGGGCCTCGGCGAAGTCGTTCGGACGTACACAACCGTTTCGCGGCAGGGCGGCAGCCTCAAGCTGTTGAACCTGACCAAACGCATCACCGATCTTCTGTCGATCACGAAGCTGCTGACCGTGTTCGAGACCTTTGACTCGGAGAACGAGGCGGTCCGGAGTTTTTCGGCATCGGCCAAGGTCTAGCCCGTCTCCCGCGCTAGATGGCGCGCAGCACTTCACCCTCGGTGGCGGACTCCGGTACGGCGCACCATGCGGTACCGGGGCGTTCGCTCGCCCTCCACGTTCTCCTCTCCCTACGTCCGGCCCAGTGGAGCAAGAACCTGCTGGTCTTCGCGGGCCTGCTCTTCGGCCGGCGGCTGCTCGATCCCGTCGCGGTGCGCGACGCCGTTCTGGCGTTCGCGGTGTTCTGCGTGCTCTCGGGCGTCGTCTACCTCGTGAACGACATCGCCGATCGCGAAGCCGATCAACGTCACCCGCTCAAATCCCAGCGGCCGATCGCGTCCGGTGCGCTTCCGGTTCCGGCGGCGGCGAGCACAGCGTTCGCGCTTGGCACTGCGGGCCTTGTGGTCGCGTACCTCGTGGGTCCCGCCTTTGCCGGCGTTGCGGTCGCGTACCTGTCGCTTCAGATTCTCTACTCGTTCCTCTTGAAGAACATCGTCATCATCGACGTGTTGACGATTGCGATCGGCTTCGTGCTGCGTGCGGTTGGCGGTGCGGTGGCCGTCCAGGTCGAGATCAGCCACTGGCTGCTGGTGTGCACGATTCTGCTCGCCTTGTTCATCGCGCTGGCGAAGCGCCGCCACGAGATTGTCCTGCTGTCGGCCGGTGCCGCCAGCCACCGGTCGATCCTTGGCGAGTACAGTCCGTATCTGCTCGATCAGATGATTGGCGTCGTGACGGCCTCGACGCTGATTTCGTACGTGTTCTACACGATCAGCCCCGAGACGCAGGCGAAGTTCGGAACCACCTGGCTCGGCTTGACCATTCCTTTTCCCTTGTACGGGATCTTCCGGTATCTGTATCTGGTTCATCAGCGCGAAGGCGGAGGGAGCCCCGCGGATCTGCTCCTGACCGACCGGCCGCTCCTCGCGTGCGTGGCGCTATGGGCGCTCACGGTGGCCTTGATCATCTACCGTCCCGTATGAGGCTTCGCGGACGGCTTGCACGTCGGCTCCCTGCTTGCTGTGAGCGGGAGTTGCTGGTGCGAGCGGCCTGCTGAAAGCTGACAGCTGCTTATGCCCGATTTCAACGTTCGCTCCGACTCGGTGAACGTCGAGCAGATCATGGAGCAGATCCGGGAACGGATCCGTGAGAAGCGTGGCGTCGACTACACCGAACAGCAGATCCGCGAGCTTGCGGACGTCAAGCTCGAGAGGTTTCTCGACCCGCGCGGTGTGCGCTCGGATCTTCTCGATCAATTCCGCAAGGCGCAGCCGGCCTACGAACCGCCCGAGCTGCCGAACTTTGCCTTCGAAGACGCGACACTGTTCGAATCGCACCGGGCGCCGATCCGATGGATTCGGAAGCTGCTGATGCCGCTGCTCAAGCTGCTCTTCAATCCGAACCCGTTGATTCAGGCGCTGCACATTCAGTCTCGACTGAATACGATGAACGCGGAGCGGGAGGCAAAGAGGGAGTCGGCGCGCAGGGCCATGGACCAGCTGTATTACGAGCTGGTGCACAACCTGGTCGTCGAAACCACCCGCACCGGCATCGAGGTGAAGAACCTGAAGATGCGCATCGAGTCCATCGCCAGCCGGCTCGAATTCAACGAGCGGCGAGCCCGGGCTCTCGAAAGCGCGGTCGTCTATCGCACGGATCAGGATGATGCGCCGGCGCCACGGCAGGCAGCACAGTCCTCGTCCTCACGTCAGCAGGCACCGTCGCATCAGCCTCAGGCGCGCACTACTCCGCCGCCGGCCACGTCCGCCGCGCCGGTCGCTGTCGTCCCGATGTTGCCCACGGCGGTCACACCTCCGACGACCACCCAGGGTCAACCCGCTCCGGGACAGCAACAAGGTTCTGGCGTGCCCGGTGAAGGCCCGGGTCAGCGCAGCCGCCGGCGACGACGGCGGCGCGGACGACGAGGTGGCGGCGCGGCTTCGGTGGTCATGGGAGTTCCCGGCTCGCCCGCGCCGGACAACGTCGGCGCTCAAGGTTCCACCGAGACCATCGATTCAAATGACGCTCTTGATCCAGTCGACGAGGACGGGCTGTCTGAAGCCGAGGAGATGGACGAGGCGGCAGTTGAACGCGAGGCACCTGCGTCAGCGGTGCCCGAATCACCTGAGGCCGTCGCCCTGAACCCGCAACCAGTGACGGTGGAGTTGCCGGTCGACCACGCTCACGCTGAACAGGCCGCTTCGCCGAAGAGCGAGGCGACGCCAGCGCTTCACAGCGAGCCG
>DASSGK010000292.1:0-12548 GCA_035693505.1 Vicinamibacterales bacterium | reverse complement strand
GGAGTTTGCGCTGGCGATCGTCCTGCTCGTCGGCGCCGGGCTTCTCGTCCGAAGCTGGCGGAACGTGACCGGCATCGATCCGGGATTCAGGCCTGAGCGCGTCCTCGTCATGGAGTTTTCCGCCCCGGCGACGATTGGCGGTCCGGCGCAACGGTTCGACCTCTACGACCGCGTGCTCGCGCAGATTCAAGGCGTTCCCGGTGTCGAGAACGCCGGCATCATCGGCGATCTGTTCATCGCGAACAGCCGCGATCAGGTCGTCACCGCCGAACGAAACGACGCGACGGTGTCCGAGCGCCTGCGGCTACGAGGAGACGAGGTCAGTGCCGATTTCTTCAAGGCCATCGGGACGCCGTTGCTCCGAGGCCGCGTCTTTTCGGCCACGGACGGTCCAAGTGCTCCGGCGGTCGCGATCATCAACGATGCGATGGCTCGGCGCGTGTGGCCCGGGTCCGATCCGCTGGGCAGACGATTCAAGCTGGGTCCGCGGGATTCCGATCGCCCGTGGTACACCGTCGTGGGCGTGGTGAGCGACATGCGGCGGCAGGGGCTGGAGCGCGAGCCGATTCCTCAGATGTTCGTCTCGCTCGCGCAGAATCCTCCCCGGAGCGTAGACATCCTCATACGAAGCACGTCGGACGACCCACTTGCGCTGGGCGCGGCCCTTCGAGCGGCCGTGCGTCGTGTCGAGAAGAATGCGCCTATCTACGGTGTCTCGCCTCTCGAACAACAACTCGGGACCTACCTGGCGCAGCGCCGTTTCCAGACGTCTCTCCTGACCGGCTTCGCGATCGTGGCGCTCCTGATGGCGGCTGTCGGGATCTACGGGCTCATCCAGTACTCCGTCGCGACCCGGACCCAGGAGATCGGCCTGCGCCAGGCGATCGGCGCACGGCCCGGCGACATCTTTCGAATGATCCTCGGCGAGGGACTGATGCTGAGCCTTGCCGGCCTCGCGCTTGGGCTCGTGGGAGTCTGGTCGCTCGGACGCCTGGGCTCGAGCCTGCTGTTCGGCGTGACCGCGAGCGATCCGTTGACGTTCATCTCGGTGTCGCTCCTGCTGACGGCCGTCGCGCTTGCTGCGTGCTACGTGCCGGCGCGCCGCGCCATGCTGGTCGAACCTATGGCGGCATTGCGCGCGACGTGATCGAGCCAGCAGGTGTAGGATCGGCGCCGAGGTCATCATGAAAAAAACGTATCTGTTGATCGCCAGCCTGCTCGTCGCGGTTCCCGCGCTTGCCCAGGACACACTCAAGACCGCGAACATCCAGCGGTACTACAACCCGGTAAAGCTCGACCTTCTCGGCGCGGCGTCCGTGATGCCGGCCGACAAGTACGGCTTCAAGCTCGATCCGGAGCAGATGGATTTCGGCCAGTGGATCAACCATTCGACGGAACGCAATTATCTCGACTGCTCGACCCTGCGCGGTGAGACGAACCCGATGCCGAAGGCCAAGACCGACCTGCTCAAGGGCAAGGCCGAAATCGCCAAGGCGCTCGCGGAATCGTTCGACTACTGCGACGCGACGTTCGAGACGCTCAACGACCAGAAGATCCTCTCATCGCCGCAGATGGTGACGTCGTTCCTGCACACCACCGTTCACAACAACGAGATCTACGGCAACGTCGTCGGCTACCTGCGCGCCAACCATATTCTCCCGCCGTCCACGGAGATGATGCAGGAGATGCGGAAAGGCAATAAGACCGCCGCGGAAGTCATGAAAGCGATGATGGAAAAGTACACGAAGAAATAGATTTTGAGGAGGATGCATGGCCGTTTCACGACGCTAGCGGTCGCGCGTTTCCGGTGGCAAGTCGGGGCGGTGATCGCCGCGTTCACCGCCCCGTTTCACACGAAGTCCACGCGAGCACCTCGTCGCGTTAGAATCGTCAAGGCTCGATGACTCAACCGCAGACCGTCCTCATCGTCGACGACGATCTCGCCGTCCGTCGGCCTATGGCTCGGCTGTTAGGCCTCGAAGGGTTCGACGTCGTCGAAGCGGGTAATGGCCAGGAGGCGCTCACCTGCCTCCGCGCGGGCCTCGGCATCGCGGCCATCGTCCTCGATCTGCGCATGCCCGTGATGGACGGCTGGGCGTTCCGCACACGCCAACGCGCGGATCCGCTCATCGCTGATATCCCGGTGATCGTCGTCTCGGGCGCAGACTCGGATCGCTTCGACGAGCTCGGAGCCGTCGCCACGTTCGAAAAACCGGTCGCGCCTTCGAGTGTCGTCAACGCCTTGCGCGAGCTCCTGCCCGATCATCTCTGACGTTCATCCGGCGAAAGCGGGCGACGAACCCGGACTTCGTCGCAGCCGCATTTGTGATCGCGATGACAAAGTTGTGAGCTCGTCGCGAACCGCGCGCAGCGCGCATGGAGTTTCTTACACGATTCGCCTGAATCGAAAGACAACTCAGCCATTATCCCTATCGAGCCGCTTCGAGTGATTTTGAAAAACATCGAATAAATCACCGGAAACGGCTCAGTAGTCGAACCGTTCTCAGCAAGAAACCGTTCCGATCTGGCGTCAGGCTTGCCCATAGTCCGGCACACTCATCTTTTCTGTGGGAGAGCCGTTTGTGTCGAACGTGACAAGGCTGACGAGGGGACTGTGCATCTGCGCGGGCGTGCTGCTCGCGCGCGGCGCGGAGGGAGCCACCCTGAACGTGGCCGCCGGCGGCAATCTCCAGGCGGCGCTGAACGCGGCCCTGCCGGGCGACGTGATCCTGCTGGCAGCCGGCGCGACGTTCACCGGCCCCTTCGTCTTGCCCGCGAAAGGCGGCACCACGGAAATCATCGTCCGAACATCCGCGGCCGATGGCAATCTGCCGGCCCCAGGCGTACGCATCTCGCCCGGGTTCGCGCCGCTCCTTCCCAAGATCCGCTCGACGACTGCCGGACCTGCGATGCGCACGGCGACAGGCGCCAGCTACTGGCGGCTCCAGTTTCTCGAGTTCCTTCCGAGCTCGGCGACGAGCAGCGCGAGCCTCGTCGAGTTCGGCGCGACGGGATCCAGTCAGTCGACGCTGGCGTCGGTTCCGCATCATCTGACGATTGACCGCTGCTATCTTCACGGCGATCCGGGATACGGCCAGCGGCGGGGGCTCGCCCTGAACAGCGGCGACTCGACGATCTCCGGCTCCTACTTCGCCGACTTCAAGCAGGCCAACCAGGATACGCAGGCGATCATGGGGTGGAACGGCCCGGGGCCATTCCTCATCGAGAACAACTACATCGAAGCCGCAGCCGAGAACGTGATGTTCGGCGGAAACGATCCGTCGATTCCGAATCTCGTGCCGTCGAACATCACGATTCGCCGCAATCTGATCTCCAAACCGATGGCGTGGCGCACACAGAGCTGGACCGTGAAGAATCTCGTCGAGTTCAAGAACGCGCGCAGCGTGATGGTGGAAGGCAACACGATTGAGAACAACTGGGCCGCCGGCCAGACGGGATACGCGTTCGTGATCACCCCGCGCAATCAGGACGGCACGGCGCCCTGGTCAGTCGTGAGGGACATCGTCATTCAGAACAACGTGATCCGGCACGTCGCCGCCGCCTTCAACATCCTCGGCTTCGACGATCTCGCGACGAGCCAGCAGACGGTCAACGTCACCATCCGCAACAATCTGGCGTACGACATCAGCACCGCGTATGGCACGACGAGCAACCCGGCGCCGGCGCGGTTCGCGCTCATCGGAGGCGGACCGCAAGCCATCACCTTCGATCACAACACCGTGGACAACGATGGCAGCGCGACGATCTACCTGTATGGCGGCTACGCCCCCGCCGGCCAGGTGGTGTCCGGGTTCGTGCTGACGAACAACCTGCTGCGGGACAACTCGTACGGTGTGTACGGCGACAAGGCCGGTGAAGGCACGACCGGCCTGAACGCGTACACGTCGAGCGGCGTTGTCCGGCGGAATACGTTTGCCGGCGCGACGGCGAAGCAATATCCCGCGGACAACCTGTTTCCAACAATCACACAATGGCTCAGTGACTTCGTCGGCGCCGCCTCCGCGGACTATCGGTTGACGGCGTCGAGCCCGTCGCACAATGCGGGAACCGACGGCCTGGATCTCGGTGTCCAGTTCGCGGAATTGAATCAGGTGATGGGGATGCAACTGTCCTCCCCGACGGGACTGCAGATTAAATCGCGTGTTCTCTCGGAGCCTGCTCAGCAATAGAGACCGCCACGAGGCCCTCTCTTCAAGATATCGGTTTCTTGAAAAGATACGCTGACACCATAAGCCTCTTCACGACACTGGCTACCCAGCTCTGCTGCGGTTCATAAGAAAACTGCTTGCGTTGATTCTGGCGCGGCAGTTAGATGACGCCATCATCTCGGCGCGATCGCACTGCATACGACCTCTCATCGGTCTTGTCATAGAGGAGGAGCAGATGCGCAGACACCTGGTTCGAGCCGTGGTCATCGGGTCGTTCATCCTGGGAACAGCGAGCCCCCTGCTCGCCCAACAAGGCACTTCCGACATCGGCGGCAAGGTCACAGATGAACAGGGCTCTGTATTGCCGGGCGTCGCGGTCGTCATCACGAACGAGGAAACCGGCGCCGTTCGCGAAATCACCACCGGCGCTGACGGCAGCTTTCACGCATCGCAGTTGATTCCCGGCCGCTACAAAGTGACCGCGAAGCTCGCGAGCTTCCGCACGTTCGAGCGTGGCGGACAGGTGCTGCCGGTCGGCAAGACGCTGACCATCAACGTGACGCTGGCGCTCGGCGCGCTCGAGGAGACCGTGAAAGTCACCGCCGAATCGCCGCTCGTCGACACCACCAGCGTCAAAGTCGGCGGCAACATCGGCTCCGCCGAGTTGAGCGAGCTGCCGGCGATGAACCGCAACTACTTCGCGACGGTCGCGCTGCTCCCCGGCGTGCAGTTCTCGCCGTCCAACCAGATGGGCAACGACACGATCGTCGCCGCCGGCCAGTCCACCCAGGGCAACAACGTGTCGGTGGACGGCGGCTACAACGGCGACGATGCGCTCGGCACGAGTTCCGGGGCGCAGGTCCGCACGCCGATCGAAGCGGTCCAGGAATTCCAGGTGCTCACGAGCATGTACGACGCGGAATTCGGCCGGGCGAGCGGCGCGGTCGTCAACGCGATCACCAAGAGCGGGACCAACCAGTTCAAGGGCGTCCTGTTCGCGACGACGTCGCCGAATGCGTTGACGGCGGAGGACTATTTCGTCCGTACGCAGGGCCTCGACAAGCCGACGTCCGTGCGGCGTGACTGGGGCGGGGTGCTTGGCGGCCCCATCGTGAAGAACAAGGCGCAGTTCTTCTTCAGCCTCGAGCGCCAGGTGGACAACCCGAATCGCTCTCGAGTCTTCCCGACCCGTCCGTCCGAGAACTTCGCGATTGCCGAGGATCGGACCGATTGGAACACGCTGATCCGCATCGATCATCAGATCACCAAGAACCACTCGTGGGCGGTCCGCTGGCTGCGCGAGTGGGCGCCGCAGTGGTACACGATCGGCAATCGCAACACCCTCGACTCGTACCAGGACGAAACGGACCTCGATCAGACGGCCGTCGTCACCTTCACGAGCGTGCTCGGCAACTCGCGCGTCAACACGATCAAGGGCGCGCGGACATGGGAGCACTGGTGGCACGGCAACGAATGCTTCCGCGCCCAGGGTCCGAATGGCGGCCTCGAGGGATTCACATTCGGCCAGGAGACGAGCGGCGATCAGTCGCTGTGCCCGCCGCAGTTGAACTACACGGGTTTCCTCGGACAGGCGAGCACCGAGTCGCAGGGGCCGTGGGACTCGAACTACCAGATCGAGGACGACTACTCGTGGTTCGTCCCCGGCAAGCACGGCGACCACGACATGAAGTTCGGCGTTCGCTACAACTACACCGAGCTGCGCCGCAGCTCGCAGGTGAACTCGAACGGGACCTTCACGTTCAGCGCGACGTGCGCGCCGGGCACCTGCGTCGCGGCGAACACCGATCTTCCGTTCGATGCGGCGAACCCGCGGACCTACCCCGAGCGGTTCACCATCCGCACCGGCCCGTTCAACGAGCTCATCAAGAACCACACGTACGAGATGTACGCGCAGGACAAATGGCATGTGGCCGCACAGACCACGTTGAGCCTCGGGCTCCGCTACGACCTCGAGATTATTCCGATCGACGAGACCGACAACCCGCTGTTCGCGGCCGGCAGCAAGAAATCGCCCACCGACCTGAACAACGTCGGACCGAGAGTCGGTTTCACACACTCGCTCGACGCCGCCGGCCGGTCGGTCGTCCGTGGCGGATACGGCGTCTTCTACAATCGGACGATTCTCGGCGCCCTCGACGACACGATGGAGTTCGGCAAGTACTCCTCCTCTATCAACTTGACATTCCCCTCCAACGCGGCCGATCCGGGGCCGAGCAGCGGACGATTCCCGACCAACCCGTATCTGGCGAACGGACCGTTCGTCAACACGGCGCTCCTGCGCCAGTCCTATCCGCTCGGCGTGCCGGTGAAGAACGACGGCGTCGTCATCTTCGACTCGCCCGACCGCAGCCTGCCGTACGCGCATCAATTCACGCTCGGATACGTGCGCGAATTGAACTCATCGCTGGCCGTCCACGCCGACTACGTGCGGATGATGAACCGCGACATGTTCCTCGCGCGGAACCTCAATCCGGGCATCAAGCAGACGACCAGCCGCACCGAGCCTGTCGTGCGGAGCGACGCCTTCGGCGTGCTCGGCGAGCCGTACACGCAGCAGGTCTGGGTGATGGAGAACACGGGCGAGTCCACGTACAACGCGCTCAACCTGTCGGTGGAGAAGCGCTACGCGAACAACTGGTCGGGCCGCGTCTCGTATTCGCTGTCGAAGGCGACCGGCACCGCAAACGATCAAGCCGACAAGAACCAGTACCAGGTCCTGACCAACCTGAACCTGGATGCGGTGAACGGGCCGAGCAACGTCGATCGCCGCCACATCCTGTCGATCGGCGCGCAGTTCGACGTGCCGAAGACCAATGGCCTGACGCTGTCGACGACGACTCGCTATATGAGCGGCGCGCCGTTCACGATCTACGACAGCGCGATCGACGCGGACAAGAACGGCGAGCTGGTCGACCCGCTTCCGGCCGGCGTCTACAGCGGCGCGGCCGGCAACCCGGACGCGATGCAGAACGTGGAATACAAGGGGGGCCGCAACGGCGCGATCGGGCCCGACTACTTCCAGATTGACATGCGCGCCGGCTATCGGCGGAAGCTCACCCAGCAGAAGGCGATCGAGGTGTATCTCGATCTCTACAACATCACCAACCGGGCGAACTTCGACAATCCGCTCACGGCCAACTCGGATCGGCGGTTGACATCGAACTTCCTCGTGCTGACCAATCTGCGCGGCGGCGGAGGGTTCCCGCGCCAGGCGCAGCTCGGCTTCCGGTTCGTGTTTTGACACCGGGCGAAGCGGGGAACACGAAATCGCGAGTGCCCGCGTAGCGGAGGGCTGACGGCGGATTGAGCCCGGACGATTCCCGGCGAGGCATAATCTCTCGCTATGCGGATTGCCTGCCTCGGCGGCGGACCGGCTGGGCTCTATTTCGCGATCGCGATGAAGCGGCGGCGGCCGGACGATGAAGTCGTCGTCGTCGAGCGGAACCGGCCTTACGACACCTTCGGGTGGGGTGTCGTGCTGTCGGACGAGACGCTGACCAATCTCAACTCGAGCGATCCCGAGAGCGCAGAAGCCATCCGCCGGTCGTTCGTGTACTGGGACGACATCGTCGTGTCGTACCGCGGCACCCTGACGCGCTCGTCCGGCCACGGCTTCTGCGGGATCGGCCGCAGGCGCCTGCTCAACATTCTCCAGGACCGGGCACAGGCCCTCGGAGTGACGCTGCGCTTCGAGACGGAATTCGAGAGCGCTGACGCGTACCGCGACTACGACCTGGTCGTCGCCGCAGACGGGGCGAACTCGAAGATCCGCAGCGCCCTGGCGGACGTGTTCAAGCCAGACATCGAGGTGCGAGCCTGCAAGTACATCTGGCTGGGAACGCACCAGCAATTCCAGGACGCCTTCACCTTCATCTTCGAGGAAACCGAGCACGGCTGGATCTGGGCCCACGCGTACCAGTTCGACGCCGATACCGCGACGTTCATCGTCGAATGCTCCGACGCCACGTGGCGTCGATCCGGCTTCGATGCGATGAGCCAGGAGCAGACGCTGGCGGCGTGTGAAAAGATCTTTGCCACGCACCTGGCCGGGCATCGTCTTGCCTCCAACGCCCGGCTTGCCACGCCGAAGCACCCCGACGCGCTGGCGCGCGAAGGCGGACGCGGATCGGCCTGGCTGAATTTCCGGCGCGTGCTGTGCGAGAAGTGGTCGCACGAGAATCTCGTGTTGATGGGCGACGCCGCCGCGACCGCTCATTTCTCAGTCGGCTCCGGCACCAAGCTGGCGCTGGAAAGCGCCATCGCGCTGGCCGGATACGTGCACAGCGAGGCGACGCTGGCGGCCGCGTTCGATCGTTACGAACTGGAGCGCAGAACAGAAGTGCTGCGGCTGCAAAGCGCCGCGCGCAACTCGACCGAGTGGTTCGAGAACGTCGAGCGGTATCTCCACCTCGATCCGGTGCAGTTCACGTACTCACTGCTCACGCGTTCGCAGCGCATCAGCCACGAGAACCTTCGCGTGCGTGACAAGGCCTGGCTCGAGAGCGCGGAGATGTGGTTCGAAGAGCAGACCACGAGCAGGAAGCCGGACCACTCACGGCCGCCGATGTTCACGCCATTCCGTCTGCGCGATCTCCACCTCAAGAATCGCATCGTCGTGTCACCGATGGATCAGTACCGCGCCGTCGACGGCACGCCGACGGACTGGCACCTGGTGCACTACGGCGAGCGCGCCAAGGGCGGCGCGGGGCTGGTCATCACCGAGATGACGTGCGTGTCGCCGGAAGGCCGGATCTCGCCTGGCTGCACCGGCCTGTACTCGCCCGCGCACGAAGCCGCCTGGACGCGCATCGTCGATTTCGTCCACGCGGAGACCGACGCCAGGATCGGCGTGCAGCTGGGACACTCCGGGCCGAAAGGATCGACGCAACTCGGATGGGAAGAGGCGGACGCGCCGCTGCCTGAGGGCAACTGGCCGGTCATCGGCCCGTCGGCGGTCGCGTGGTCGCCGCGCAACCAGGTGCCGCGCGAGATGACCCGTGCCGACATGGACGCCGTACGTGACGATTTTGTCCGCGCGGCAACCATGGCGGCTCGCGCCGGCTTCGACTTGATCGAGCTGCACTGCGCCCACGGCTATCTGCTCTCCGCGTTCATCTCGCCGCTGACGAACCGCCGTACCGACGCCTACGGCGGATCGCTCGACAATCGCATGCGCTTCCCGCTCGAGGTCTATCACGCCGTGCGAGCAGTCTGGCCAGGCACCCTCCCCATCTCAGCCCGCATTTCCGCGAATGACTGGGTGGGCGACGAAGGCATCACGCCCGAGGAGGCCGTCGGCATCGCCCGCATCCTGGCCGACGCCGGAGTCGACATCATCAATGTTTCCGCGGGACAGACGTCGGTGCGGGCACGACCGGTGTACGGACGGATGTTCCAGACACCGTTCTCCGATCGCATTCGCAACGAAACCGGCATCGCCACCATGGCTGTCGGCAACATCTACGAGCCCGATCACGTGAACTCGATCCTGATGGCCGGCCGCGCGGACCTGTGCTGCCTCGCACGCCCGCATCTCGCCGATCCGTACTGGACGCTGCATGCCGCCGCGAAACTCGGGTATCGGGGCGAGACATGGCCGAAGCCCTATCTTCCGGGGCGCGACCAGCTGTACCGCCTGGCGTCGCGCGCCGAGGTGTAAGTTAAACAGGAGCTCAGGGACATGACCGACTTTCGGCCGGCACATTTCAATTGGCGGATCGACGAGGGTGTCGGGATCATCTCGCTCGCCCGGCCGGAGCGAAAGAACCCGCTGACGTTCGAATCGTACGCGGAGCTTCGCGATCTCTTTCGGGGACTGGGCTCGGACCACGCCGTCAAGGCTGTGGTGATCGCATCGAACGGCGGCAATTTCTCCTCGGGCGGAGATGTCCACGACATCATCGGGCCCCTGCTGGATCGCGACATGAAGGGACTGCTCGCGTTCACCCGCATGACCGGCGACCTCGTCAAGGCGATGCGCGCCTGTCCGCAGCCGATTGTCGCGGCGGTCGACGGCGTGTGCGCCGGCGCCGGCGCCATGATCGCGCTCTTCGCGGACCTGCGTATCGCCACGCCCGCCGCCAGGACCGCATTCCTCTTCACGCGCGTCGGCCTCGCCGGCTGCGACATGGGC
The DNA here is from genome assembly GCA_035693505.1 of Vicinamibacterales bacterium. Lineage (GTDB taxonomy): Bacteria > Acidobacteriota > Vicinamibacteria > Vicinamibacterales > CAVVIG01 > CAVQFC01. The sequence continues at coordinate 2,225 of DASSGK010000292.1, read as the reverse complement.
GCGTGCGCGATGCTGCCGCGCGTTGTCGGCCAGGGACGCGCGGCGGAGCTGCTATTTACCGGCCGCACCATGTCCGCGGAAGAAGGTGAGCGCTGGGGATTCTTCAATCGCATCGTCGCCGCCGATGCGCTGGAAGACGAGGCCGTGTCGCTGGCCCGGAGTCTCGCGCAAGGGCCGACATTCGCGCACATGATGACCAAGACCATGCTCAACCAGGAATGGTCGATGACGCTGGATCAGGCCATCGAAGCGGAGGCGCAGGCGCAGGCCCTCTGCATGCGGACCCAGGATTTCAGGCGCGCCTACGAGGCATTCGTCGCTAAACGGACGCCGCAATTCCGTGGAGATTAGGAGAAAGAAAAAAGGATCTGGGATGCCGAGACGAGGATCTGGACTTGGCCCGACGGCGCACGTGGACACGTTCACGCGGGATCATCTGCCGCCGTTCGATCAATGGCCGGACCTCCTCCTCGATCGGCCGGAGTTTCAATATCCGGAATACCTGAACGCAGCCGTCGAACTGACCGACCGCATGGTCGAGCGCGGTTTCGGCGATCACGTTGCGCTGATCGGCAACGGGCGGCAGCGCACCTACAAAGAGCTGACCGACTGGACCAACCGGCTCGCTCACAGTCTCGTCGAGCACTTCGGCGTCAAGCCGGGCAATCGAGTGCTCATTCGATCCGGCAACAACCCCGCGATGGTGGCGGTCTGGCTCGCGGTCACGAAGGCTGGCGGCGTCGCGGTCAACACCATGCCGCTGCTGCGGGCACGGGAGTTGAGCACCATCATCAACAAAGCCGAGATCGGCCTGGCGCTGTGCGACACCCGAATCACCGACGAGCTGGTCGCCGCCGCCCGCGGCAACGCGTTTCTCCGGAGCGTGATCGGTTTCGACGGCACATCGAATCACGATGCGGAGCTCGACAGGGTCGCCCTCAACAAGCCGGTGAGATTCGAATCGGTCAAGACAGGGAGAGACGACGTGGCGCTGCTGGGGTTCACGTCGGGCACGACCGGTGAACCCAAAGCGACCGTTCATTTCCACCGCGACCTGCTAATCATCGCCGACGGCTACGCGAAGGAAGTGCTGCGTCTCACACCGCAGGATGTGTTCGTCGGCTCACCGCCATTGGCATTCACCTTTGGCCTCGGCGGCCTCGCCATCTTCCCGCTGCGGTTTGGCGCCACGGCCACACTGCTCGAGAACGCGTCGCCGGCCAACATGATCGACATCATCGAAACCTACAAGGCGACGATCAGCTTCACGTCGCCGACGGCCTACCGGGCGATGATGGCGGCGATGGACGAAGGCGCCGACTTGTCGTCGCTGCGCATGGCGATTTCCGCAGGCGAGACGCTCCCGGCGCCGGTCTTCGAGGACTGGACGCGGAAAACGGGTAAGCCGATTCTCGACGGCATCGGCACGACCGAACTGCTCCACATCTTCATCAGCAACCGTCTTGGTGATGCGGCTCCCGGGGTCACCGGGCGGCCGGTCGGCGGTTACGAGGCGAGAATCGTCGACGATGAGATGAAGGATGTGCCGGACGGCACGCCAGGACACCTTGCCGTGAAGGGACCAACGGGCTGCCGGTACCTGGCCGACGAGCGACAAACCGCATACGTGCGGGACGGGTGGAATGTGACGGGCGACGATTTCGTCAAGGATGCCGATGGCGTCTTTCATTTCGTCGCCCGCGCCGACGACATGATCATCTCCGCCGGCTACAACATCGCCGGGCCCGAGGTTGAAGCGGCGCTGCTGTCACACCCCGATGTCGCGGAGTGCGCCGTCGTCGGCGCGCCCGATCCCGAGCGCGGGCAAATCGTGCAGGCGCACGTCGTGCTGAAGGCCGGCGCGGAACGCGATGAGGACTGCGTGAAGCGATTGCAGGACCATGTGAAAGCGACAATTGCGCCTTACAAGTACCCGCGATCGGTGAAGTTCGTCACCGAGCTGCCGCGGACCCAGACCGGCAAGGTCCAACGGTTCAAACTGAAATCGTAGAGAGACTTTTTACAGAAGATCAGGAGTTCAGGAGGTTGACTCGTCCCGGCGTGGGCGTACGTCGCTGCGCTGAGCGAACACAGAGGCCACCAGGGACACAAAGGACAGCAGACCAGTCTTCCTTTGTGTCCCTAGTGGCCTTTGTGTTGATTTCCTCGAGCCCTCTGATCTCCTGCCCACCTGTTCAAAGATCCGACTAAGATCCGTCCTTCAT
>DASSGK010000291.1:0-7091 GCA_035693505.1 Vicinamibacterales bacterium | reverse complement strand
ATCGGCCCGGCGCCGCCGACGGCGGCGCCATCGAGGAACTCTTCCGGCTGCTGGCGCGCCAATACGAGTACATCCTCGTCGATTGCGGCAGCCAGATTAATTCGTGCACGGTCGCGGCGCTCTATACCGGCGACACGGTGTTCCTGGTGGGCAATCCCGACGTGCCCTCGATTCGCAATTCACAGCGGCTGCTCGACCGCATCCGTCAGCTCGGCGCCTGCGGCGAGCGCGTGCGCATTCTGCTCAACCGCGCCCAGGAGCCGTATCCGATTCCCCCGAAGCAGATCGAAGGCGCGCTCGGCCACCCGATTCACCATACGTTCCCAAGCGATTACAAGACGGTGTCGACCGCGCTGAACTCCGGCGTGCCGCTCGCCCTCACGGGGAACTCGGACATCGCGACACAGTTCGATCATTTCACGCGGCAGATTCTCGAACCGGATGCCGTCCTGCCGGCGCAGCAGCCTGCCCGCCGGAAGCTGCCGGGCCTCGAGCGCTTGACGGCCGGCATTGCCTCGGTCTGGTAAACGTCCATGAATAGTGTCGCGCCCGCGCCGTCGCCCGCCTTCCGTCCTCAGCCGCCTCGCCAGCAGTATCTGGAGCTGAAGGCGGGAGTCCACAAGAAGCTGTTGAACCGCCTGAACCTCGAGGCGCTCGCGCAGTCCGATCGCGCGCGTGCCGAGAGCGAAATTCGAACGCTGCTCGGCGAGTTGCTTGCCGAGGAAGGGACGCCGCTGAGCCTCGGCGAACGCGAGGTCCTCTTCGGCGAACTGCTCGACGAAGTGTTCGGCCTCGGACCACTCGAGCCGCTGCTGCGCGACAAGGGCATCAGCGACATCCTCGTGAACACGTACAAGAATGTGTTCGTCGAGCGCGGCGGTCAGCTCGAGAAGGTCGCGGCCAACTTCCAGGACGACCGTCACCTCATGCGGGTGATCGACCGGATCGTCAGCGCCGTCGGACGGCGCGTCGACGACAGCTCGCCGATGGTGGACGCCCGCCTCCCGGATGGTTCGCGCGTCAACGCCATTATCCCGCCGCTGGCGGTCGACGGTCCGCTGTTGTCGATCCGCCGTTTTCCGTCCGAACGCTTGAGAGCCGACGATCTGGTGACGCTGCGCGCGATGACGCGCCCGATGCTCGAGTTCCTCTCGCACTGCGTCAAGGCGAGACTGAATGCGCTCATCAGCGGCGGCACCGGCGCCGGCAAGACCACGCTCCTCAACGTGCTCTCGAGCTTCATTTCCGAGCGCGAGCGCATCGTCACCATCGAAGACGCGGCCGAGCTCCAGTTGCACCAGGAGCACGTGGTTCGTCTCGAGACGCGGCCCGCCAACGTGGAGGGCAAGGGCGCCATCCGTCAGCGTCAGTTGATGGTCAACGCCCTCCGTATGCGTCCCGATCGCATCGTCGTCGGCGAGGTCCGCAGCGAGGAAGCGCTCGACATGCTGCAGGCGATGAACACCGGTCACGATGGATCGCTGACGACGGTGCACGCCAACACGCCGCGAGACGCGCTGACCCGTATCGAGACGATGATCGCGATGGGCGCGACGAACCTGCCGGACCGGGCGATGCGCCAGCAGATCTCGTCGGCGATTCAGCTCGTCGTGCAGCAGACGCGCCTCAGCGACGGCTCGCGCAAGATCACCAGCATCTCGGAGATCACCGGCATGGAAGGCGACGTGATCACGATGCAGGAGATCTTCCTGTTCGAGAAGATGGGCATCACGCAGGACGGCAAAGTCGTCGGGCGCTTCCGGGCGACCGGCGTGCGGCCGAAGTGCTGCGAGCGGCTGAAGGCGTCGGGCATCCACCTGCCGGCGGACATGTTCGAGGGCGTCACGGAGGTGCGGTGATGTTTCTGGCCTTCCTCGTCTTCGTCGTCGTGTCGGGGTCGATCATCGGCGGCTACTACGCCGCCACGACACTGCCGGGCGTCCTCGCGGCACGGAAACTCGATCGCCGCCTGCAGGACGTCTCTGCGGACCCCTTTGCGGCGGATGAGAAAGTCGGCGGAGAAGAGTCAATCCTGCAGCGGAAGCTCGAGGGTCCGCTGCCGGGCATGGATCGCCTCGTGTCGGGCACCGGCGTCGGCAAGCGCATGGCCCGCCTGATCGAGCAGTCCGGCGTGAAGACAACGCCCAGCGCGATTGTGGTGATGTGCTTCATCTGCGCGGCGCTCTGCGGCGTCATCGCCTTCATGTTCATCCCGCAGCGAATCGCTCCGCTGATGGCGGCACTGTTCGGGGCGTTCCTGCCGTTCGCGTGGCTGCTCAACCGCCGATCGGTGCGGCTGAAGAAATTCGAGGAGCAGTTCCCCGAGGCGCTCGACCTGCTCGCGCGGGCGATCCGCGCAGGGCACGCGCTGCAGACCGCGCTGGGCATGGCGGCGGACGAGTTGCCGGAGCCGGTCGGCCCCGAGTTCAAGAAGACGTTCGACCAGCAGAACTTCGGCCTGCCGCTGCGCGATGCGCTGAACGAGATGTCCGTTCGCATCGGACTGCTCGACGTCCGGTTCTTCGTCACGGCCGTCCTCATTCAGCGCGACACCGGCGGCAACCTCTCGGAGATTCTCGAGAACCTGGCGCACGTGGTGCGCGAGCGGTTCAAGATCCGGCGGCAGGTGCGCGTGCACACCGCGCACGGGCGTTTCACCGGCTATGTGCTGCTCGCGCTGCCGGCGGCGCTCGCCGTCGCGCTGTCGTTCATCAACCCCGACCACATGCAGGCGCTGTTTCGCGAGCGCATGGGCCAGATGATGCTGATGGGCGCCATCGTCATGCAGACCATCGGGTTCTTCTGGATCCGCCAGGTCATCAAGATCGAGGTATAAGCCGTGACGCTGCTGCTACCGCTCCTCGCGTTTCTGTTTGGGTCATTGCTGATTGCCGCTGCCGCGATGGCCTTTGCGCCAGCCGCCACGACGGCGATCGAACGCCGCCTCGGCGAAGTGACCGGCACGCGCGTCAAGGCGTCGAACGACGATCCCGGTTACGACCGGGTCATGATCGACACGCTGAAGAAGATCGGCAACATGGCGCCCCAGTCTCGATCGGAGATGGGGAAGCTGCAGGCCCGGCTCGTGGCGGCGGGATATCGCAGTCATGAAGCGGTGACCGTGTTCTTCGGCATCCGCCTGGGCTGCGCGCTGGTGGTGTTCGCGCTCCTGGCGTCGCCGCTCATCATCCGGCCGAATCTGCCGGTCGCGCTCGTGGGCTGCGCGCTCGGCTACCTGGTGCCGAGCATGGTCCTCGGGCGCCTGGCGAAGAAGCGGCAGCATCGTATCCGCCTCGGGCTGCCCGATGCGCTCGACCTGCTCGTGGTCAGCGTCGAAGCGGGCCTTGGTCTCGATCAGGCCATCCAGCGCGTCGGCACGGAGCTGGCCTTCGCGCATCCCGATCTGTCGGACGAACTCCGGTTGATCAACCTCGAGCTGCGTGCCGGCAAGGCCCGCGTCGACGCGCTGCGTAATCTTGCCGAGCGCACCGGCGTGGACGACGTTCAGTCGCTGGTGGCGATGCTCGTGCAGACGGACAAGTTCGGCACCAGCGTGGCGCAGTCGCTGCGCGTGCACTCCGACACGGTCCGGACGAAGCGGCGTCAACGCGCGGAAGAAGCGGCCGCGAAGACCGGCGTCAAGATGGTCTTCCCGCTCGTCTTCTGCATCTTCCCGGCGATCTGGGTCGTGACAATCGGTCCGGCCGTGATCAAATTCATCGAAGTCATCGTCCCGATGGCGCAAAAATGAGCTCTGTAGTCTCTGCTCTCGCTCCGAAGACCGAAATCCCGAACACGGCGCCGCCGCCGCCGGTGCTCCGTACGCTCCAGGACACGGGCCTGAGCACCGATCAGATCGAGCAGCTGCTGGTCAAGACGCTCTACGGCGGCGAGGCGACCGGCCTCTCGCTGGCCGATCGGCTCCGGCTGCCGTTCACGATGATCGAGCCGCTGATCGAGCGCCTTCGCGCCGAACAGCTGATCGAGGTCCGCGGCTCCGCCGGCACGGGCGCGGCCACCTACCGGTACGCCTTGACCGATGGCGGCCGGGATCGCGGGCGTCAATACCTGGACTTCAGTCACTACGTCGGGCCGTGCCCCGTGTCGCTCGCCGCCTATCTCGCGCAGATGCGCGCGCTCGCGGCCGCTCGCGGGTACATCGACCGTGAACGCCTGCGCCAGGGCTTCTCGCATCTCATCATCAGCGACCAGGTGCTCGAACAGCTCGGTCCGGCCGTCAACGCCGGCAAGGCTGTCTTTCTCTACGGACCTCCCGGGAACGGGAAGACCGTGATCGCGGAGGGGTTGGGCCGGGCGCTCGGCGGCGATATGTACATGCCGCACGCGATCGACGTCGACGGCCACACGCTGACGATGTTCGATCCGATCAACCACGAGTCGCTCGAAAGCGAGAGCGACCCGTCGTCCATCGTCTCGATCGCGCCGCGCGATCGCCGGTGGGTGCGCATCCGGCGTCCGGTGGTCATGGTCGGCGGCGAGCTCACGCTCGAGATGCTCGACCTGACGTTCAACCCGCTGACCAAGTTCTACGAGGCGCCGATTCAGCTGAAGGCCAACGGCGGCGTGTTCCTGGTGGACGACTTCGGGCGCCAGCGCATCCGGCCGCAGGAGCTGCTGAACCGCTGGATCGTTCCGCTCGAAAGCCGGTTCGACTATCTCACGTTGCACACCGGCAAGAAGTTCCAGGTGTCGTTCGATGTGCTCACGGTCTTCGCGACCAACCTGGATCCGGCCTCGCTGGCTGACGAGGCGTTCCTGCGACGTATCCCGTACAAGATTCCGATCGTCGATCCGACGACCGACGAATTTACGCGCATCTTCGACCTGAACTGCCGCCGCCGCAACCTGCGCTTCCACCAGGTGATGGTGGCGTACCTGCAGCGCCGGCACTACGGTCCCGCGGGACGGCCGCTCCGCTCGTGTCATCCGCGCGACATCCTCGATCAGGTAACGGCCCTGTGCCGCTATCGGGGGATCGAGCCGGCCATTACGCGCGAACTGCTCGACGCGGCGTGCGCCGCCTACTTCGTCGACGGCTACAGGACAGAGGCGCCGCCGCCGCCGCGCCGGAACAAAAACCGGAACCGCAAGGAGCTGGAGGTTCATTGATGAGCGTGGAGGCGCTGGTCGGTCACATCCGCCCGGATTCAGCCGTGGCGGCGGTCTCGACGGACCAGCCGCGCCGCATGATCAGCCCGGCCGTCAGCGATTTGATCGCGCGGGCGAGCATCGGTGCGCTGTTCACGCTGCTGTCGTTCAACATCTTCACCGACTTCATGCGGACCGGGCACGTGACCGGCCTCCTCCTGCTCGTCGGCGAGTCGCTCGTCGTGGTGCTGACGATCCTGCGCCGGCGAACGAACATCGTGGATCGTTCGGCCGCCGCCGCGATCTCGACGACCGTGTCGCTGGCGGGGCCGGCGCTGCTTCGCGCGACGGACGGGCACGCCGGGTGGGCACCCGATCAGGTGACCGCGCTGGTGTCGGGCCTTGGCCTGCTGCTGGTCGTGGTGGGGAAGATGACGCTCGGCCGGAGCTTTGGCGTGGTGCCGGCGAACCGTGGCGTGGTCGTGCGCGGCCCGTATTCGTTCGTGCGGCATCCCATCTACACGGGGTATCTCGTCACGCACGCGTCGTTCCTCGTGGCGCATCCGGCGCCCTGGAACTTGGCCGTCATCCTGATCGCCGACTTCGCGCTGATTGTCCGCGCGCTGATGGAAGAGCGAGTCCTCAGTTCCGACGCCGCTTACCAGCGGTATTGCGAGCGCGTCGGGTGGCACCTGGTGCCGGGGGTGTTCTGATGAATGTCGCGCTGATGAACGAACGCACACACCAGCCGGTCGCCACCCGGGTGGAGATCGCGGCGACTCGGACGACGCGGCGGCGCGGGTTGCTCGGCCGCGACGGCCTTGAGGCATCGTCCGCGATGCTGCTGGCGCCATGCTCGGCCGTCCACACGATCGGGATGCGCTTTCCCATCGATGTCCTGTTCGTCGATCGGCAGGGGTATGCGGTGAAGATCGTTCGCAACCTGCGGCCATGGCGGATCGCGCTCGCGAGCGGCGGCCAGGCCGTCATCGAGATGGCCGCGGGCAGCCTGGCCTGGGACGGCGTCCAGGTGGGCGATCGGATTTTCCTCGCGCCAGTGTCCGCACCCGAGGCGTCAACGGAAACGGCACCGGCCGCGGAAACCACCGCGCCGGCCAACGAACACTCTGACTTCACGCCCAACCGGTTTCGGTCGGCGATGAACGCGCCGCCCGCGCGCGGATTCGTCCGCCGCCTGCGCGATACGGCCGGCACGTCGATTGTCGAAGCCGCGATCATCACACCGCTGCTCCTGCTGCTGACGCTGTCGATTGTGGACTTCGGCGCGCTCTTCTACTGCTACCTCGCGCTGGAAAACGGCGTCAGCCAGGCGACCCGGTTCGCGGTGACCAACAACGTGCTGGCCGATCCGAACAATCCGGGCACGTTCCTCTCGCGGGATGCCTCGATCAAGCTGGCGATGAGAAATGCCACGCCGACGCTGACAATTCCTGACAGCGCATTCACGTTCAGTTCGATGCCTCCGGGCGGGACGGCCTGGGGTCCCGGGAGCGGCGGCCCCAATGCGCTCGCGAAAGTATCCGTGTCCTACACGTGGACGTTCTTCAACCCGATGTTGTGGGCGTTTTTCTCCAATGGCCAGATCACCCTCAAGGTCGAGTCCGCGATGAAGAACGAGGGAGCACCGCCAACATCATGACCAAGCTGAACGCATCGAGACTCCGGCGAAGACTCGCCTGCGAGAACGGGCAGGCCGTACTGGAATTCGCGCTGGTCGTCCCTCTGGTCCTGGTGCTGGTGCTCGGGGTCGTCGAGGTGTCGTACGCGCTGCTCGACCAGCACATCGTCAGCAAGCTGACCCGCGAGGGCTCGAACCTGATCTCGCGCGACACCAGCCTGGCGGATGCGGCAACCGCCATGACCAACATGAGCAGCCGGCCGGTCAACTTCACCGACGGCTCGTCGACCGTGATCTTTTCGGTGGTGAAGAACGTGGCCACCGTCGGCGCGAGCAACTACGG
>DASSGK010000290.1:0-3567 GCA_035693505.1 Vicinamibacterales bacterium | reverse complement strand
CTACGTCGCCGACTGGAAGCCTGCGGCGATTCGTTCCAGTTGCAGCAGATGATTGATGTCGTGGCCCGCCATCGTCTCGACGATGACGCGGAAGGTCATCTCGCCGCGTTCGGGATGCCTGACCGGCTTGGCCATGGCTTCGGCCGGCATTATCGAAATCAGCTCGACGTCCCATGCGCGCAGTGACGTGAACGCGCTCAGCGCGCCGCTCGCTGTGAGCCCACCGTACGTGCCGGCCCATTTTTCCTGATCGAACGGCTGAATGACGTGATGCGGCTCGGCGAGCGTCTGCCGGAGCCGGAACGCGAACGCGATCTCGCAGTCCGCCAGGTGGCAGAGAATTTCCCGCGCGTTCCATTTGCCCGGCGCGGGACGCCACTCGAGGCTTGTCGGCGGGATCGACGCGACAGTCTGCGACAGCTGGCGAGCCGTGCTGTCGATGACGACGATCGGATCGCGGCCGGCGAGAAATGACGCGTAAGGATTCATGGCTTACCTATCGTGAGCCAGCGTCGTGCTAAAGTCCACTTCTGACTTCTCCTATGTCCTCACACGCCATTCTGACCACACTCAACGACCAGCCCGGCATGCTGTATCGTGTGACCGAAGTGCTGGCGCGCTATAACGCCAACATCCAGCACATCGACATCGTGCACGAACCGCATCGCGAAGCCGAGGTGTATCTCGAATTCGCGAGCGAGACGCCGATCGAGCAAATCGTCAACGAGCTGCAGATCGTGCCGGGCGTGATGCGCGTCGACGTCACGCAGTCGTTCGGCAAGGTGTACGGCAAACGCATCATCATCATGGGCGGCGGCGCGCAGGTCGGCCAGGTCGCGATGGGCGCCATCCTCGAAGCCGATCGCCACAACATCCGCGGCGAGCACATCTCGGTCGACACGATTCCGCTCGTCGGCGAGCGCGACCTCGCGGCGGCCGTTCGTTCAGTGGTGCTGCTGCCGCGCGTGAAGCTGCTCGTCCTCGCAGGCTCGCTGATGGGCGGCGAGATTACAAAGGCGGTGGAAGACGTCCGCGCGAAGGGGCTGCCGGTGATCTCACTGAATATGGCGGGCAGCGTTCCCGAAGCCGTCGATCTCGTGGTCACCGATCCCGTTCAAGCCGGCGTGATGGCGGTGATGGCGGTGGCTGATACGGCGAAGTTCGACTTGATGCGCCAGCAGAATCGACGGTACTAGGGCAGGTGAGGCGGGTAGGGCAGGTGGGGCGGGTAGGGCTGGTGAGGCGGGTAGGGTGAGAGCGCAGAGGCTGTCCCTCCCTGCCCCACCTGCCCCACCCGCCCTACCCGCCCTACCTGCCCTACCCGCCCTACTGCCCTTACTTCACTTCCTTCAAAAGCGCGCACGCCTCCAGCGACTTCGCGGGATCGAGCGCTTCGGCCGCGAGGAATTCCTTCTGGACAATGCCGTTCTTGTCGATGACGAACGTCGAACGGTTTGCCACCAGGCCCTGCTCGTTCCACACGCCGTAGCTCTTGCTGATGTCGCGGTTCGCGTCGCTCAGAATCGGGAACTTGACGCCGAGCTTGTCGGCGAACGCGGAGTTGGCCCACGTGCTGTCGACGCTCATCCCGAGGACCACGGTGTTGTTCTTGTTGAACTCGCCGGAGGTTTCCTGATACTTGGCCATTTCGCTCGTGCAGCCGGGCGAGAACGCCGCTGGGAAGAACGCGAGCACGACGTTTTTCTGTCCCTTGTAGTCGCTCAGCTTGACCGGCTTGAACGAGGGCCGGCCGTTTTCCATCGCCAGATAGCGGGCGGTGAAGTCCGGCGCCGCCTGACCGACTTTCACGCTCGGCGGCGGTGGAGGCGCGGCGTTGGGCGCCTGCGCCATGGCGGTCGCGGCGACGAGCACGCACGCGCCGGTGACGAGTGATCCTGTCTTGAGCCAACTACGCTGTGTCATCGAAAGAACTCCTTGATAAACCCCGAATTGTCAGGCTCCGGATTGTCGGCTCCGTCGGCTGCGATTGTCAACAATCCGGCACGCCAGCTGGCCCCGGAACTGCAGTACATTGAGCACATGAGCATCCTTCCTGTCATTGCCGCCGCCGTGCTGCTCGCGCAGGCTCAGCCGTCACAGCCGGCCGCCGAGAAACAAGATCCCAACGCGCCGGTCACGCTGAACGGATGCGTACAACGCGACTACACGGACAGCAAGAACGCGAACGCCTACACGTTCATCGAGAACACGAGCGGCAGCCGGTACCGACTCGCCGGCAAGAGCGTGTCGAAGTACTCGGGCATGTCCGTGCAGGTGGTCGGCGTCGTCGATACCAAGAAGTTGAGAGTGGTTGGCGGGCTCTGGCCATCACCAAATGTCGCCGCGCAGGCCGGCAGCATCGATGTCGCGACAGCAGCCGTCGCGGCGCTGCCTGGTGGTCCGACGACTGGCGTCGGCAACGTCGAGTTGCCGATTCTCAACGTCACGAGACTCTCGCTCGGCCAAGGTGAATGTCGAAAATAGCCAGGTTCAAGGGGTTCTCAAGGTTCGGGGGGTTCTAGAGGTTCTTGGTTCAAGAACCGAGAACCACTGGAACCTGAGGAACCTCTGGAACCTCTGGAACCTATTTGGCTCCGAGTTCCCGCAGCAGTTCGATCGTGCTTTCTCGGGGACCGCGATTTGCGCGGTCCGGCGATCGCAGCGCCGCTCCCGGCTTCGCGGCAATCTGACCGAGCGCGGTCTGTCCGCGCGCGTTTTTCACGGAAAGTGATGCGCCGGCGTCGGCGAGTTGCCGGATGACGCGGTCGTAGCCAAGCAGCGCCGCCGCATGCAGGGCGGTGTCGCCCGCGCGATTGACGGCGTTGACATCCGCGCCGTTCGACAGTGCGACGGCGACGGCTTCCACGACGCGGCTCTCGTCTTCGATCTTTCCACCGTCCAGCACGCTCAGCCCGCGTCGATCGGTTTGGGCGCTGGCGCCCATCCCCGCCGCGGCCATCAACGGCGTGTCGCCCGACGGCATGGGCAGGCGCGTGTCGGCGCGGGACACGGCAAGCGCGCGCATGATCTGTGGCTCCAGAAACTTTGCGGCGAGCAAGTACGGCGTCGAGCCAATCAGCGTCGCCGGCAGCTCGAAGTCCTCGCTGTTACGTCGCACGGGCGTGCCTTTCGTCATCCGCAGATTCGGATTCGCGCCGTGCGCGAGCAGCGTCTCCACGAGCCGCACATCGCCCCGAAGCACGGCGGCGTGCAGCGCGGTATACCCGACGGCGTCTGCGTTGGCGTCCGCGCCGTTATTCAGCAGCAGGACGCCCACGTCTGCCTGTCCGCTGTGCGCGGCTTCGACGAGCGCGGTCATCCCGTTCGGCAGCGCGTCGTTGACGTCGGCGCCCGCCTCCACGAGGAGCCGCGCCGATTCGACGTCGCCGGATCGCGCGGCAAACAGGAGCGCCGTGCTCCCGCCGCGCGGCACCGTGTAGTTCAGCGCTTCGCGACCGGCTCGCTGAGTGACTTCGCTCGTCACGGTCTGCGAGTAGGTGCGCGATCGCGCGCGGACGTCCGCGCCGGCGCCGATGAGCGCGGCGACGGCGTCGGCATGCCGTCCCG
>DASSGK010000289.1:0-2736 GCA_035693505.1 Vicinamibacterales bacterium | reverse complement strand
TCCAATGGGTATCGGGCCGTCCCGGTGAAGCGCCGGAGTACGCCGGAACCGACTTCATTATTACCAGGGACGACAAGATTGCCGTCGTGTATCTCTTTTTCGACAAGCTATCCTGAACCGAACGGCACGCGTCGCCGAACGTCCCCTCTTTTCTCTTAGGTACCTTGCGTGAAAAGGATCGGCTTTCTCTCTTTCGGGCACTGGACTCCAGCGCCATATTCGGGCGTCCGAACGGCATCGGACGCGCTCCTGCAGTCGATCGAGCTCGCGGTAGCCGCTGAAGAGCTCGGCCTCGACGGCGCGTATTTCCGCGTGCACCACTTCGCGCGTCAGCTCGCCTCGCCATTTCCGCTGCTCGCTGCCGTCGGCGCGCGCACGAAGAAGATTGAGATCGGGACCGCCGTCATCGACATGCGATACGAAAACCCGATGTACATGGCCGAGGATGCCGGTGCCGCGGACATCATCGCCGGCGGGCGTCTGCAACTGGGCATCAGCCGCGGATCGCCGGAACAGGTGATCGACGGCTGGAAGTACTTCGACTATGCGCCGCGTGACGGCGAAACCTCTGCCGACATGGCGCGGCATCGCGCGGAAGTGTTCCTCGGGCTGCTGAAAGGCGAAGGCTTCGCGCAGCCGAACCCGCGGCCCATGTTTCCCAACCCGCCAGGGCTGCTGCGCCTCGAGCCGTACTCAGAAGGATTGCGCGAGCGAATCTGGTGGGGGTCGAGCTCCAATGCGACGTCCAGGTGGGCGGCGAAACTCGGCATGAACCTCCAGAGCTCGACGCTCAAGGATGACGAGACCGGCGAGCCGCTGCACGTCCAACAGCGGAAGCAGATTGACGCCTATCGCCAGGCATGGAAGGACGCTGGACACCAACGCGAGCCACGCGTCTCGGTCAGCCGCAGCATCTTCGCGCTCGTCGACGACCGCGACCGCGCGTACTTCGGCCGGGACGCCCGCGACCGCGACCAGGTCGGCTACATCGACGCCAACACGCGGGCCATCTTCGGCCGCTCGTACGCCGCGGAACCCGACGTGCTCGTGAAAGAGCTCGCAGCCGACGAGGCCATCAAGGCGGCCGATACGGTGCTACTCACGGTCCCGAATCAACTGGGTGTCGACTACAACGCCCACGTGCTCGAGAGCATCCTGAAGTACGTCGCCCCGGAGCTCGGCTGGCGCTGACCGGCGCCTCAGAAAGGCGCAGTTGTCACGATCCGGAAGAAACCGCGGAGCGGTTTTTTCTGAATCGTGCCCCTCTGCCGCCGCGCATTCGACCCGCCAGCCACACGCTGACGCATTCGCCGGTGTCGCGTTACCGCTCCGACTTCAGCACGAAATCAAGAAGCCCGTCGAGGTCAGTCACGGTCCGATCCGGAGACGGGTCCAGTTCTTCGCGAGGCTGATTGAAGCGGTTGACCCACACGGTGGGATAGCCGAATGACTTCGCGCCGGCTGCGTCCCATCCGCCAAACGCCGCGAAGACGATCTCGCCCTTTGGGAGCTTCAGACGATCGACACCCAGCTGATACGCGCGTGGATCGGGTTTATAGGTGTGATTCATGTCCGTGCTGACGAGGGCGTCGAAGAGCGGCGTCAGGCCGGCACGATCGGCGTTCGCCTGGAGCATGGCCGGACTGAAGTTCGCGAGCGCAATCACCCGGACGCCAGCGTCGCGGAGGCGGCGTAAGGCACCCGCCGCATCCGGCCACGGCGCGAGATGCAGATATGCGTCCAGGAGCTCGTCCCTCTGCGCTGCGGTCAGTTCGAGATGCATGGTGTTCGCCGCGTACGTGAGCGCATCGCTGGTAATCGCGGAGAAATCGACGTATCGACCGGTGATCGATCGCAACCAGCTGTATTCAAACTGCCGTGTCCGCCACAGGTTCGTGAATTCTCGACCATGGCCCGGAGCGATCCGATCGACGACCGGGACCACGGAGTCCGGATTGAACAGGACGAGATAGTCGAACGCGACGGCCGCATACCGCGTGTGGACGCCGCGATCAGCCGGCGCGGATGATTGCCCGACCGACGTCGACGCAATTGTCGAGACGCCGATCGCGACCGCGAGACACCGCAGAACAGTTCTCATGGCGCGTCGGCGCTTACGAACATGACTTTGCGATCACCTTCAGCGTCTTAACCGTCAGCGTCGACAGCTCCTGATGCATCGCGCCCATCAAGCCGGCTGAACGTGCCCGCTTGATGACTTGATATCGACACCGTGCCGAAATATTCCGAGGGCAGACTGCAATCATTGCAAGCCGAGGGTGAACCAGTCGAGTCAGAATGCGACGCGCACGCCACCATTGAACACTCGACCATCGAGCGGCGCCCAGGCATCCACCGTCCATCGACCGTCGACCGCCTGGGATGGCCGAACCAGGGAATCCCATGTTGTCTGCCGGACGCCGCCCAGATTCTCCACATTGAGGAACACGCGTATCCGTTTAAACCGGTGCTCGATCAGCCCGCCAAACAATACGTAGGCCTCACTCTCCGCGCGAAAGGGATTGTCTTCAAGCCGCTGCCGCCCGGTGAAATAGGCTTCCACGCCAATTCGCCCGCGATCTTCGTTCTCCCACATGCCGACGAGTCCTGCGCTGTGCCGCGGCGTGAGCGGGATATCGCCGCGGCCCGCGCCCACGCCTTCGCGTGAATGGACGTAGGCGTACGTCGCCGTCGCGCTGAACGGTTGTCGCCGGAACGTCGCGACTCCCTCGAACC
>DASSGK010000288.1:0-5807 GCA_035693505.1 Vicinamibacterales bacterium | reverse complement strand
CTCGTCGATCTCCACGTACGGCGGCGCAAACGCGAGGCGGCGCCCGTACATCAGCGCGGTCGCGATGAGCAGCACCGCCAGGATCGCGCGGTTGATCACGGGGACACCGCGGCGAGGGCGCCGGCAGCCAGGAGATAGCGCTTTCCGCATGCGGCACACGTCGCCGATTGAGGCGCAGCCGATCCGCCCGCCAGCTTCACGCCGCACTCGCACATCCAGCCGGCGATACGTCCCGGATTGCCGACCACGAGCGCGTGGTCCGGAACGTCTTTGGTCACGACCGCACCTGCGCCGACGAACGCATACCGTCCGATGGCATGGCCGCAGACCACGGTCGAATTCGCGCCGAGAGTGGCGCCGCGTCCGACCAGCGTCCTGCGATACTCGTCCTTCCGCGACACATGGCTGCGCGGATTGACGACGTTCGTGAACACCGCCGACGGTCCACAGAACACGTCGTCTTCGAGGATCACGCCGGTGTACACCGACACGTTGTTCTGAATCTTGACGCGGTCGCCCACGATGACTTCAGGCGAGATCACGACATTCTGGCCGATGTTGCACCCTCGTCCGATCCGGGCTCCGGACATGACGTGCGTGAAGTGCCAGATCTTCGTGCCCTCGCCGATCTGGCAGCCCTCGTCGACGTAGCTGGATTCATGAACGAAGTAGTTGGGCATGACAGCTCAGCGCGCGCCCGACAGCATGGGATGCAGGTGTGACGGAATCGGATCGACCGGCACCTGTCGGATACGATGGGACAGCTCGATTGCCGGACGGCTGTCCTCGATGCCGAAACCGCGGCCTGCGAGCGTCTCCTGGTACACACGTGTATGCAGATCGCCGAAACCCTCGCTGAACTCGATCGCTTCGTCGTCCAGCGTGATCGAGCGGAGCGTCGTTTTCAGACCGGGCTGCGGCGCAAAGGGCAGATCGTCCGCGTCGGCCGAGAGAAACCATCGGACACGCGCGCGTGGAAGCTCGAGGAAGCCTGCCATACGCCGGCGTTCGCGCAGGTGCACTTCGCACGCGGCGACCGGACCAAAGAGCCATAGTAGAAGATCGAACAGGTGGATGCCGATGTTCGTGACGAGCCCTCCGGATCGCTCGTCCGATCCCTTCCACGATGTGTCGTACCAGCGGCCGCGTGCGGTCACATAGGTCAGCGATACCTCGTGCTGGCACGAAGCCGGCTCCTGCACAATCCGGTCGTGCAGCTCGACGAGGCGCGGGTGGAGCCGAAGCTGGAGCACCGTGTTGACCGTGCGCCCGGTCTCGCGTTCGAGTTCCCCGAGAGCGTCGAGGTTCCACGGGTTGATCACGAGCGGTTTCTCGCAGATTGCATCCGCGCCGGCCCGCAGCGCGAGGCGGATGTGCGAGTCGTGCAGGTAGTTCGGCGAACAGATGCTGACGTAGTGCACCCGCTCGCTGCTGGCGCCGCGACGGAGTTTGTCGAGGTGACGATCGAACCGTTCGACCTCCGTAAAGAACCGCACGTCGAACGAGTAGCGGTCGAGGAAGCCGACGGCGTCGTGGGGATCGACCGCGGCGACAAGTCTGTTCTGCGTATCGCTGATCGCTTTCAGGTGCCGCGGCGCCACATAGCCCGCGGCCCCGATCAGCGCGAAGTTCTTCACGTCAGTCACGACCTCTCCTTCGCAACGGCACGGAGCGCCGACGCCAGCCTGGGCGCGTTGAGCTCGAGCGAATATCGCCCGGCGATCGTCGCGCGACCGGCTTCAGCGAAGGCCCGACGGAGCTCGGCGTCCGAGAGCAGCCGCTCGAGCCTGCCGACCCAGTCGTCGACGGTCGTCGCGAGGAATCCGTTAATGCCATCCTGGATGATCTCGCGATTGACACCGACTGCAGACGAAATCACCGGAACGCCACAGGCCATGAACTGGATGGCCTTGAACCCGCACTTGCCCTTCGACCACTCGTCGTCAGGCAATGGGTAGACACCGATATCGCATGTATTGAACAGCTCGACTTCGCGTTCAAGGCTCCACGGCACGTTGTCGACATCGACACCGGGGATGCTCACCGGGTCGGCCGCGCCGCTGATGCGGAGGGTGAACTCCCGCCGCTCCGCGAGCCGCTGAAATACAGGGCGGAGCATCTTGAGGTAGGGCCCGGTCGTCGGGCTGCCGATCCACCCGATGATCGGCCGGGCCAATGCCCGCCCGGCATCGTGGCGCGGCCGCGGCACGAAACGCGAGAGGTCGACACTGGTTGGAATCACCGTCACGGCGGGGTTGAACTGGCGCGCGTACCCGGCCAGATAGTCGTTGCCAACGACAACGCGATCGCTCAAGCGGATGATCGTGCTCACCTTCCCCGGCTGCTTCAGCATGGCGATCATTCGATTGGCATCGCTGACGTTCGGCAGGAATATCGCGTCGTCGAAGTCGAAGACGATCGGCGGACGGCCGCGCGACGCCAGCCACCGCTCGACAAGCGGCGGCCCGAGCGGGAAGAGCTCGCGGTACAGAAAAACCACGTCGAACTGCGAGGCCGAGGCGACCGTTGCGAGGCGCCGCAGCGACAGGCCGCCGAATGTGAATGCCTTGCGAACGTACTGGCCAGGCTTGTAGACGAGACGAAAGAATTCGGGTGTGAAAAGCGACTGCAGCGTGACCTGGAACCCGTTCGATTCGAGGTACGGGATGAACTGCGCAAAGCGAAAACGGCAGCCCGCGCCCTCCTCCGGAATCGGCGACAGCGCCAGCACGCGAATGGGCGTGTCGGTCACGAACGGTAACTGACGATGGCTTGCGCGATGGGTCGAGCGCCTGCGATGCAGATCCCGCCGATCACGGCGACCACGGTCGGCACGATCCACGTCAGCGGCTCGGCCCCGGCACCCGCGAGCCGCAGGATCAGGTTCGTCGCGGCAGCGGCGACGGCAGCACAGCCCGCGGCTCGGACGCGCTCGGCGATCGAACCCGGCACGAGCCGCGAGACCGCCCTGCGCCACGCGGCCACGGCCACGGAGTGAGATGCGGCGCGAGCGCAGGCGTCCACTGGCGCCGTCAACGCCTGCACGATGCGACTGTCGGCGACGAGGGTTTCCACACGCGCATCGCAGTCAGCCGTATCTGCGTGAGGCCGCGTCACCGCGCCCAGCAGCGAGACGAGAAATCCCCAGGCGTCGGCTGGCCGTCGAAGGCTTGGTACAGTCATCGAGCCTGATCTGACGGCGGCAGCACGACGCTGATCACTTGTCCGTTGATGACGTAGCCCGCCGTCTCGAACCGGAACGGGAGTCCGGCTTTCAGCAGCTGACTGTTGTACAGCCATCCCGTGGGTCCCAGCGCCGCCGGGACCTTCAGGGTGACGTCTACCGCAGCGCCGCTGCGGACTCCGTTGATGGAGGCCACTCTTGCCCTCGCCGCACTGGAATAGGCCACCGCATCTGCATCGATGTCTCCAACCTTGACCATCTCGGCAATCTCCGGGGCAGCCGGGAAGAGCGCACGCACTGTGACGACAGCGGGGGTAGAAGACAGGGCGACCGTGGCAATCTGAAAGTTGACCCAACCCTGAGACGCCGGCAGCGTCAGCATCGAGTCTGGAGCGACAGGCGCGGGATGCTGCGGCCCCGGCACCATGCAGCGAACGAGCGAGTCGCCGGCCACTTCGGTGAAGCAGCGAACGCGCAGCGCCGCCGGCAATTCGACTTGTCCGGTCACGGGTATCGACAAGACCGAACTGCCGGCGGCCAGTCGAAACAGCGATGGCGCGGTTGTCCCGACGCGAAGCACTTCCGCGGAGATATTGCCGTTGACCAGCTTCACGCCGGGCCGGAACTCACGCGCTGAGGTCTCGTTGAGTCCTTTGAAGCTGCCGGAGACTTCCATCTCCATGGACGGCACTGGAGCGACCGAGAGGATGGTCAACCCTTGCGGAAGACGATCGACTTCCTGCTTGTAGTCGTACAGTGCAACGGGGTATACGCCAGGTGGAAGCTCCGGCACTTCGACCTGCGCAGACGTCGTGCTGTTTATCGAGAACGTCACGCCCTGGCTGCCGCCGAACGTCACCCGCATGTACGGCCGAAGGTTGAGACCGTGGATCTCGATCCGCTGGTTCGGCCCGTGATAGAGCTTGTCGGGCGTAATGGATGTCAGCTTCGCCTGAGGCGTCCGGAACAGCAGATACGCACCGTAGGCCACTGGAATCAGGACGAACAAGAGCACCGCGGCACTTGCATCGATCAGATTGATGCGGCCAAACAACCGGCCGCGGTCGTCGATAACGGTCATGTCTGGTGAACCCTTCCGGTGGCGACGCCACGTGCCAGCAGTTCGCATGCGCCGACCGCACTGATCCAGATCAGATACGGCAGCGCGAAGCCGCGGTGTCGGACGAGCGTACCGATGTTGCCGCTCGTGAATGCGATCAGGAGGGCGGCGATGACGGCGTGCGTCAGGAGCATCGACGCGACAAGCGGGTCTCGGCGCATAGCGAACACCAGCCCGATCGGCGCCAGCGCAACGAGCACGTACCACACGATCTGCTCCGGAAGAAACGCAAGCGCCGCCGTCGAGTCGATCTGGCTGGGCAGCGGCACGGTCACGTAGGAGAACACCGCCCGCCCCACAAAGCGCGCGGCTTCGTCCGACCGCATCGTCCGCGTGTCAACCAGCTCCGCGTACAGGCGATCGTCGAGCAGATGATACGTGCGGCCAGGCGTCCAGATGTGTCCACGGTGGTAGACCGCGGCCTGAACGAGCGCATCCGCCACACGGACCTGAACGCGCGGACGCGCGAGCACAGCGGACGCCGCCAGGACGCTGATCACGACCGCGGCAATCATCAGACGCGGTCGCACGATCATCCATGCGAGCACGATGCCGGCCACGATACTGGCGGCCTCCAGAACGAACCCGGCACGCCGCAGGGTCTGCAGCACGAGAGCGCCCGCGAGGGCGACCAGCATGAGTGAGATCTTCCGCCGCCACCGCGGCTCGCGCGCCGCAGCCACGGCGCAGGCCAACGAGCTGGCGGTGAGCGAGAAGAACAGCGGCTCCTTCAGCGTGGAGATGGACCAGGCAAAGAGGCTCGGCAGCGCCAGCATGAGCACAAGGCCGAGCAGTGCCGGCGCGGCTCCGAATGCCGGGCGTACGAGGCGGAACAGCAACAGCACCGTGGCGAGATAGAGAGTGATGCCAATCAGATGTGTGCCGTAGGGGGCAAACCCCACCAGCGTCTGCAGGAATCCGAGGATGTACAACTGGCTCGTCTCGCTGTAGTCGTCGAACGCGTAAATCAGATCCGCGCTATGGATCGGAATGCCGAGCCCGACGTTGCGCAGCCACATCGAGCGCCGAAGGAAATACTCCTCGTCTCCGAAGAAGCTGCCAAACGGTACGTGCGCATGGTCGGTGGCCAGGAAGAGACCGGCAACCGTCAGCACGCGGACGGCGATGGCGATCGCGAGGACGATCTGGACACGCCGGCGTTCCGCAGGCTCGAGTCCGCGTCCGCAGAACCAGATCATCAGCGGAATCGCGATCGCGCACCAGACCGTCAGCGGCGACAACGTATATACGATCCCGATCAGGATGCCGACGCCCGCGTAGATCAGCACGCCAGGACCCGATGCAGCACACCGTCGTACGCTGCGGCAATTGTCGGAAGGGCGAAGCGGGACGCGCTGGTCCGGGCGCCTGCCGCCAGACGCCGCCTGAGCGCTTCGTCGGTCAGCACGCGCGCGAGCGCCGCAGCCATCGCGTCAGGCTCGTGAGAGTCGACGAGCAGCCCGTCGGCGCCGGCGGTGACGATCTCGCGGGTCCCTGGAGAGC
>DASSGK010000287.1:0-2676 GCA_035693505.1 Vicinamibacterales bacterium | reverse complement strand
CTCGAGCAGGGTCTCAAGGTGATGGACTCCACGGCCATTTCTCTTTGCATGGACAACCGGCTGCCCATCGTGGTGTTCAACCTGCGGACACCGGGCAACATCAAGCGTGCCATGTCGGGCGAACCGATCGGCTCGCTCGTGACCGCGTAGACCATCTGAGGTTCCAGTCCTCGAATCCTGCGATTCACAGAGGTAGCCATGGATGTCACTGACCTGAAGGGGTTGTACGGCGAAGTCAACAAGCGGATGAAGGCGGCGATCGATCATCTCCAGCACGAGTTCGGAGGCGTCCGGACCGGCCGTGCCTCGGTGACGATTCTCGACGGCGTGCACGTCGAGGCGTACGGATCGAAGATGCCGCTCAACCAGGTCGCGGGCCTTTCGATTCCCGAGCCGACGCTCATCGTCGCGCAGCCGTTCGATCCGTCGCAGCTGGGCGCGATCGAGAAGGCCATCCGCGCGGCCGGCCTCGGCCTCAATCCTGCCAACGACGGCAAGGTCGTGCGCATCCCGCTGCCCGCCCTCACCGAGGAGCGCCGCAAGGAGCTGTCCAAGCACGTGCACAAACTGAGCGAGGATGGCCGCAACAGCGTGCGTCAAGTGCGGCGCGACGCGAACGATCGTCTGAAGAAGATGCTGAAAGACCATGGGCTGTCGCAGGACGATGAAAAGAAGGGCCTCGAGGAAGTGCAGAAGCTGACGGATCAGCACATCAAGCTGATCGACGATCTCCAGAAAAAGAAAGACACGGAGCTGCTGGGCCGCTGATGTCTTACTTCACGCACCTCGAGTGCTCAGTCCCCTGCGGCGCACCGGCCCTCGACCCGCGCGGAAATCATCATTTGTGCGCCTGCGGCGCGCCGCTGCTCGCTCGCTACGATCTCGACAAGGCGCGCGCCTGGTCGCGCGACAGCCTCCGCGGACGCGACGCGAACATGTGGAGGTATCGCGAGCTGCTGCCGCTCTTCGATGGCGAGGAGCCTGTGACGCTCGGCGAGGGATTCACGCCGCTGTTTCACACACGCGCGCTCGGCGCGACGCTGGGCCTCGATCGCCTCTACGTCAAGGACGAATCGCTCAACCCCACGAACTCGTTCAAGGCGCGCGGCCAGTCGGCGGCGATCACGCGTGCGAAGTATCTGGGCGCGAAGACGATCGCGCTGCCGACGGCGGGGAACGCCGGCAACGCCGCGTCAGCCTACGCCGCGGCCGCGGGTCTCGCCTGCGAAGTCTTCATCCCCAAGGACGCCAAGCGCCCGTTCATCGATGAATGCCGTCTCTACGGTGCGAACGTCACGCTCGTCGATGGCCTGATCACCGACGCCGGGCGCATCTGCGCGGAAAAAGGCGGGCCGCTCGGCTGGTACGACGTGTCGACGCTCAAAGAGCCGTACAGAATCGAAGGCAAGAAAACGATGGCGTACGAGCTCGCGGAGCAGATGAACTGGACGTGGCCCGACTGGATCGTCTATCCGACCGGCGGCGGCACCGGCATGGTCGGTATGTGGAAGGCGTTCGACGAAATCGAGCGCATCGGCTGGGTCCCGAGGGGAAAGCGGCCGCGGATGGTGTCGGTGCAGGCGGAACACTGCGCGCCGATCGTTCGCGCCTTCGAGCAAGGCACCGAGAAGGCGCAGCCCTGGGAGAATGCGTCTACGCTGGCGGACGGACTGCGCGTGCCGCGCGCCATCGGCGATTTCCTGATCCTGCGCGCCGTCCGCGAGAGCGGAGGAACGGCCGTCGCCGTCACGGATCGATCGATGGTGGATGGCATGCTGACGATCGGCAAGCACGCCGGCGTGAGCGCGGCCCCGGAGGGCGGAGCGGCGCTTGTCGCTATACAGCGCCTCGTCGAAAACGGCACGATCAAACCGCACGAGTCGGTCGTACTGTTCAACACGGGCGGCGCTCTCAAATACCTGGACGTGATCGCGAATGCCTGAAGCCGCAGCCCTGAGCCCTGAGCCCTAAGCCTTCAGCCCTGAGCCCTGAGCCCTGACCCTAAGCCCTGACAGGTTACTCATCCCCGAACGTAACCCCCAGCGCCTTAGCAGTCAGCAGCAGATCGAAATCCAGCGGAACGGTCTTCGTCTTTCCCACCACATCGTCGATGCGCCTGCCGATGATGTCGGGCGGCGCGAAGGCGACCATCGTGCCGAATTCGCCGCGCTTCACGAGCTCGACGGCCTTTCCGCCAAATCGCGTGGCCAGCACACGGTCGAAGCTCGTTGGTGCGCCGCCGCGCTGCAGATGGCCGAGGACCACGGAGCGCGTTTCCTTGCCGGTCTCTCCGTGAAGGGCCTCGCAAACCTGCGCGCCGATGCCGCCCAGCCGCTCGACGGAACGGCCGTGCGCGGCTTCCAGCAGCGACAACGTGCCGCCCTTCGGATACGCGCCCTCAGCCACCACCACGATGCTGAACTTCGCGCCCCAGCGATCGCGGTCGCGCAGCCGCTGTGCGACGATCGAGATGTCGAAGGGGATCTCCGGAATCAGGATGGCATCGGCGCCTCCCGCCACGCCGGCGTACAGCGCGATCCATCCGGCATAACGGCCCATGACCTCCACGACGAGGATCCGTTTGTGCGCTTCCGCCGTCGTGTGCAGGCGGTCGATTGCGTCGGTTGCGAAAGCGACGGCCGTGTCGAATCCGAAACAATTGGTCGTGCCGACGAT